>CAITXU010000051.1 GCA_903896505.1 uncultured Verrucomicrobiota bacterium
CCCTCCACACAAGATTACGGACAGGTTCGTTGGCCCAGCCATTTCAGAAGTTGACCCATTCCACCGACCCTCGTCTCCTTCCGGCCCAGAGGTGCCGCACTTTTATTCCGCCGCCCAACGCGCTATTGGACCACGCTTCACATTTCACGTCTTCCATCCACCCATGAACTCGCACTTTAGCCTCATCCTTTCTTCCACCCTGGGACTCCTCGGTGCCACCGGACTGTCGGCAGCCGTGTTCCAGAACAGCGAGACCCTGAGCAGCGGCAACGGCATTGATGATTCCCCCTCCGCCGGCCTCAGCCGCACGCTTACCATCACTTCACCAATTACCGTGATCACCCAACTGACGATCTCCCTGGATATCGGCAGCGCCACCGGCAACACGGCCTGGAACGGGGACCTGTACGTGCAGCTAACCAGTCCGCAGGGCACGGAGGTCGTGCTGATCAATCGTCCCGGCGTTTCACCCACAGACAACACGGGCTACGGTGACGCCGGTTACTTCTGCACGATCAATTCCTCCCCGGGTTCGACTCAGGACATTCACACCTATCAGAGCAGTGTCGGATATCCCTTCAGTATCAATGGATCGGGCCAGATCTTCGGCGCCTTCCAGTCAGACGGTCGGGTCGACCCGACCAGCGGCTCCCGAACGAAGACACTCGACAACCTCTTTGGTGAAAATCCAAACGGCACCTGGACTCTCCTTGTTGCCGACCTCGACTCCGGACACCTGGCAAAGATCAACGGTTGGGGTATTAACGGTTCCGATCCTCAGTCCGTACCCGAACCCGCCGCTACTGCCCTCTGCACCGCCTTGACCCTACTCGCAGCTGGAGTCGCACTGCGCTCTCACCGCGAACGGGGGAGTCGTTGTGCGTTTTTCCGACAGAGCGATCGGAGTGAGCCCAGCTCGCACGACTGATCCGAGTGGAGAGGCCCAAAAGAACAAAAGGTGGCGCCGACTATTGACCCTTTTCTTCAGGTTTGCAGCAGACGGTCGATGTAGAGAGCTCCGTTTCAGGGCTCTGAATTGTCGGGATTCGAATCCTTGGGCGATGGCCAAGGCTGGTATTGAACGGGCCGTTGGTCCTTTGGGCGAAGGGGTCTATTTCAGCCAGGTGATTTTGATCTCCTTCTCCAGCGCCTTGAACTCCGGATCGCCCGTAATGAGTTCGGCTTTCTTCTCCTTCGCCAGTGCCGCTGCGAAGGCGTCGACGAGGTTCAGGCGGTAAAACGGGATATTCACCGCTTGCGCCCTTCCGTCGAACGGCCCGTGTCGTCGTCGCGCCGGGTGTGGAAGCCCATCTGCCGCTTCGGCGGTTCGGGCGGCGGCGGGGGCGGGTTCAGGATTTCCATGATGCGCTGGAGGACTTCGACGATGGCCGTCTCGAGCACGAGCAAGGGGTCCTCACTATTGACACTTTCCCTCGTGTTTGCCGCGATTTGTCGAGGTGGATATCGGTTCCCCTTTCGGGCACTGAAACATACGAAACCTTGGGCGATGCCCAACGCTGGTATCCGGCGAGCCGTTGGCCCTTTTTGGGCGAAGGGGTCTATTTCAGCCGGCTCGCCCAAGGTTCCGAATCCCGACCTTCCCAAGCCCTGAATGGGCGTCACTTCCCCGCAACCATCTGCGCCGGTGTAAAGAAATGTGTCAATTGTGAGGACTGACCCGTTCCTTCGTTCCCCTTTCATGCTCCAAAGCAAACCACACTTCACCCCATGCCCGACACCAGGGGGCTCACCGGGCGCTTATCTTCTAGTGGGGGTTGGGATCTCATTTCTGAATGGCGAGCGTTTTGAATGGAAGTTCTAGGGGAGCCATAAAATAGCCATTGGTGGACATGGCGAAGCCCATCGGCAGATCAAGGTTGTATTCGGTGGCGGGCTTTAGTTTGAGTTTTGCGATCAATGTTCTTCGATCCTCTCCAACGGTCGCTGACAGAACAAACGGGGTGATTTCTGGAGGCAATGGGCCCACATCGGAATCGAGAGGCCGATCAAAATAGATGGTCAACGTGTTCACTTCAGGATTGACGTTCGTCTGACCATTGGAAATTGGATCGAAGGAAAGAATCTTTGGA
>CAITXU010000052.1 GCA_903896505.1 uncultured Verrucomicrobiota bacterium
ACGATCGCCTGTGTGCCACCTCGCCCGTTCGTCTGGAGGTGATACCCGCAAGGGACTACACCTTTTGGGGCGATGAGTTGGGACCCGTCTCAGCTCGGGCGATCAGGGACTGCAAATTCTCAATGGCCCATTCGTTGCGCACTGCGGCGATGGAGGACTTTTCAAGGGCGATCAAGGCCGCTTTGGCGCGATCAGCTGCGAGGGACCGATTGCCTTCGGCCAGCAACACGGCCGCTTCAGCCCGGAGTCGCGAGGAGGGGTCCATTTCGACTGGGCCGGCCGACTCCAGCCATGCGCGGGCAATGGCCGGATCGCCGCCGTGCTCGGCAATCAGCCAGGCGTATTCGGCCCGAACCATATCGGCAACGCAGCGGGCGAGCTTGGGTTCGCCGGCCATCATTTGGTCCAGAAACTCGCGGGCTTTTTCCCACTCTCTGCGATCGGCGGCGGCAAAGAAAGCAAACCAACGGGCGTAAAGGTCCGTCATGGAACCATCGCCCAGTTGAAGGGCATCGGCCACCGTGTGGGATGGATAGTCGCGGGGGCGGACACCGGTATTGGCGGCGAGGGCGAGCGAGAGCATGGCGGCTTCCTGCCGTGCTTCGGGGCCCGATTTCAGGAGGATCAGGAAGCGTCGGCCATCGGTCCGAAATCCTCCTTGTTCGAAGGGGAGTGCTGTGATGACAAAAGCGATGGCCGAGTAGAGGCCGGTCAAAACAACAAAGATGCGAAGGGATGCGTCCCACCAGGGAACCCGTACTTCGGGATCCGAGGTTTGGAGCAGAAACGCAAATACCGTCACTGCCAGAGCGAGACTGGCGAGGGGGCCGCCAGCCAACAAGACCCGGAAACGGGCGGGGAGGTCTCCTCGGTCGGGCAGGATGCTTGCAGCGAGGCCCCCCATGACATTGATTCCCCGGTTCCGCATGAGGGCCAGGCCTGCCGGCGTCCGTTGTAGGCGTAGAGGCCCAACTTGATAGAGCAGGAATCGACCACCCCGCAGCCAGGCACCCAGAAGGTGACCCGCTTCGTGAAAGGCCACGGCCACCCACCAGGCCGTGGGAATGGAAAACATTCCAACGAGGAGAAGGGCCATCCGGGCACCGGGATTCCAATGCACCTTCGGGAGCAGTGAATGCAGCGACTGCATGGCCCCAAAGCCGATCACGGCTCCCAGGAGGGCGAAGGCGAGCTTCCGCCACAGGGTAATTCCCTTCTTCGGCGGACGTGCTGGAGGTGGGCTGGCCGTCATTTGGGTGATCAGGGCCGCTCGAACGACCCCGACACCTCTTTGTCACGAGACTCCCCTCCAAGGGAAGCCTTATTGCGCCCGAAAGTAACTGGAAACTCCCGAAGGAGGCGGCAGGACAATCACTTGGGACGGCCCCGTCAGAGTCACGGTCTGGTTGGTTTTCCAGACCGGGTTCGACAAATCCGTCGCTTGAAACAGCGTGACCGTCTGACCCACGGAGGCGGTTACCGTCAAGCTCAGTTGGTTGTTGGCCAATTCCAACTTCAGTTGTGGGGTGACTGCGCCACCCGGTGGAACGTCACTCAGGTCGGGTATGCCATTGGGAAGCACCCGGACGGAGGTGGAGGCAAGGTAGGCGGTGGTATCATTGGCTGACACAAGGGCCGAGCATCCCAGACTGATCGCCAAAATGAGGAGGAACGATCGGAATCGACACCACAGGGGGAATTTAATTATTAGTCCTTCTTAATTGAAAACCACGAGCGAGGCAAGTGGGAAGTGGGGGGGGAGGCGGAGTTGCAGTGCTTTCCACTGGAGCCCGGGCGTCTCGCCCGGTGGTGAGGCGATGCATGACGTGCGGAGCGAAAGAACGCCAAACTCGGACGAGGCGTCGGAGTTCCAGTGGGAGCCCGGGCCGACCTTTCCACCTTCGATTGACGCTTGTCATTTTCAATCCGCAGGGGTTTTCTTTCGACAAGTCTCACTTCCATCCTATCTCACATGAAATCTCTTCGATGGTTTTCCCCCATTTTGATTGCCCTTCAATCCGTTCTGGTCGTTGCCGAGGACGCCAAGGCGCGGTTGGAAAAGTCTCCGCGTCATCTGGAATGGGTTTCGGTGAAGCATCACAACCGGGATGTCCGGTGTTTCATTGCCTATCCAGAAGTGAAGGAGAAGGCGACGACGGTGGTGGTCATTCACGAAATCTTTGGCATGACGGATTGGGTCCGGGGTGTTGCCGACCAATTGGCCGAGGCTGGTTATATTGCCATTGCTCCCGACCTGCTTTCCGGAGCAGGTCCCAATGGCGGTGGAACGGACTCGCTGGGAGGAGGAGACGCCGTCCGCAAAGCCATCTTTGGGCTTCCGGCAGAGCAGGTGGCCGCGGACCTCGATGCAGTGGCGGCCTATGTTTCGACGTTGCCGGCGGCCAACGGCAAGGTGGCCGCAACTGGGTTCTGTTGGGGCGGAGGGCAGGTCTTCAAGTACGCCACGCACAGTCCAAAACTGGCGGCGGTGTTCCCGTTTTATGGCACCGGTCCCGAGTCGGTCGACGATCTGAAGCGGATTCAATGCCCTGTCTACGGCTTTTATGCAGGCAACGACGCCCGTGTGACTGCGACCGTGCCCAAGACGGTGGATTTGATGAAGCGGGCTGGAAAGTCTTATGAACCGGTCACTTATGATGGGGCCGGTCACGGTTTTATGCGGGCAGGCGAGGCGGCGGATGCCAGTGCCGACAACCGTAAAGCCCGCGAACAAGCTTGGGAGCGCTTGAAGAAGTTGCTCAAGGGGTTGTGAGTCCTGCGGACGGCCTATTGGCTTCGCCCCTGCGGAGGGGTGGGTGAAGTGGAAGCGGCATCCTGCCGCTTTGGCCTCGCATCGTTTCCGCGCCACGGGCACGGTCAACATCAACGTGCCGTTCGAACGGACGAGGTAGTACGCGGGCGACGGTGGTCAGAATCGATATGGGGACTTGCAGGAGC
>CAITXU010000053.1 GCA_903896505.1 uncultured Verrucomicrobiota bacterium
ATTTCCACTCTGGTGGAACCGTTCTCCCGACCTTGAGTTTTTCTCCCGCACGGTGGTGGTTTTGGTTTTCAGCGGACTTGCCCTGTTACTCGCGCTGAACCATGCCCTGTTCCGACTGTCGCTGATGATCCCCGATGAAACCGTGCGCATGGAGACGCGACTTTTTTCGCAGATCAATCGGGGACTCCTCATCGCCCACGCCCTCGTTCTTGCCTTCTACCTCCTACTCCTTCGCCAGCCACGGGAATTACCGGAAAGCCTGCATTCGCTCCTCAGCGGCATCGAGGCTGGAAAGTCCTGGTTAATCCTGCTGTTGGCCTTGGTACCGGTCGCACTGACAATGACCCTGATCTGGAAGGCCAAGGACGTTATTCTGACGGGCGTTTTTCAACCCCGAAGGGACCCATAAAAAGTCCCGGAAAACCAATGGTTTTCCGGGACCTGCATTTGAGGTCACCCCACCTGTTTCAGCCTACTTCCGGAGGCGGTAATAGACCGAACCGCTCGTCGTGCTGACCGTGACTGAGTTATTGACCACACCCGAGACCGCAGTCCAACCGGTCGGATTGGTGAGGCTCGAATTGCTTTCAAGCGTGTAACCGGTTTCGGATACCGGCCAGAGGATGGTCAGGCTTGAGCCCGTTCCTTGAATCTTGAGGGCCGGGCCGGTTGCCTTGGGAATAACGGCAGGAATCTTTGCCGCCGAAGGACCGCCGAGTGATTCCATTTCCGCCTTGGACAATGCGCCCGCGCGAATTTGAACACTGCTGACCCACATTTCGCGGCGTTCGTCGGTGGGAGTTCCATCAGCGAACAGGTAGGCGACGGGATTCATGGCCCGACGAGGTGCATCCAAGCCTTGGTTGGCGGTCCAGTCGTCCTGGAAGATTCCATCCACATACTTGGTGACCACCGGAGGAGTCGCCGCCTCGTTATAGGCCGCGATCACCCGATGCCAGGCACCAGGCGTGAAGGTGCCCTTGCCTTTGTAGCCGTTGCCTCCCTGGCCGAAGTTGTTGCCCTGCCAGAAAAGGTCACCATCCGAAGCGCCGGTAGGCGCCACACGCCAGAGCGACGCAGCACCAGGTCCTGTGGTCGCCACATACACGTCCATCAACAGGGTATATTGATTGACCTTGGTCCCGCCGCCATTGGGAGCAATCCCGTGCGTCATCGCATATCCCATCCGCGCATCGAGGTCTCCGGGAACATGCATGACCTTGGTGTCCACTCCGTTGATGGGATCGATGCCAAAGTTGGTGGTGGTATCGAAGGCCGTGATGGCACTGATGGTCGAATTGACTGCTCCAGGACCATCAAAGGTGGGGTCCAGATATTCCAGCGGTTTGCCAATGGTGGCAGACAGGTCGCCGCCGACGAAATCCCACTGCCCAGCCACTGAAGTGAACGGAGTGGCAACGGGGATGCCAGAAGCGGAAGGGCCACCAAGGGCGACGATTTCCGCGTCGGTCAACTTGCTGGAACGAATTTGCACGGACTTGACCCAGAACTTTCGACGTTCATCGGAGGGAGTGCCATCCGCGAAGAGCCAGGCCACCGGGCCCATGGCGCGCCGGGTCGCATCGAGACCCTGATTTGCGGTCCAATCGTCCTGCTTGATGCCGTCCACATACTTGGTGACGACTGGAGGCGTAGCGGCTTCGTCATACGCAGCCACCACTCGGTGCCACTTTTTCGGAGTAAATGTGCCCTTGCCTTTGTACCCGTTGCCTCCCTGGCCAAAGTTATTGCCCTGCCAGAAGAGATCACCGTCCGCTGCACCTGTAGGAGCAACGCGCCACAGGGAGGCAGCGCCCGGGCCTTGGTCGTCAATCAAGACGTCCATGATCAGGGTGTATTGGTTGACTTTGGTTCCGCCACCGTTCGGGGAGATCCCGTGGGTCATCGCATAGCCAACACGGGCATCCAAATCACCGGGAACCTGCATGACCTTCGCCACTTGGCCGCCGATAGGGTCTACTCCGAAGTCGGCAGTCGTTCCAAATGCCGTGATCTCACTGATGGCCGATCCACTCGCTGCGGGACCGTCAAATGCGGGGTCCAGATACTGAAGGTCTTTACCGATCGTGGCCGAAAGGTCGCCACGCTCGAAATCCCATTGCCCGGCCACGTTGCTGGTTGGGATTTCCACCGGAATTCCCGCTGCATCGGGTCCACCGAGCAGAACGATTTGGGCGTCGCCCAATTTCCCGGCTCGAATCTGGACGCTATTGACGAACATCTCGCGGCGCTCATCCGCTGGTGTCCCATCGGCGAAGAGGTAGGCCACCGGGCCCATGGCACGACGGGCGGCGTCCAATCCTTGATTTGCAGTCCAGTCGTCCTGCTTGATTCCGTCGACATACTTGGTCACGACCGGAGGCGTCGCTGCTTCGTCATATGCGGCGACCACGCGATGCCAGGCACCAGCGGTGAAGGTCCCTTTGCCGTTATATCCACCGCCACCTTGACCAAAATTACCTCCCTGCCAGAAGAGGTCACCATCCGGTGCCCCATTCTTGTTGACCCGCCAGAGGGAGGCCGCCCCGGGCCCCGTCGCGGCGACGTAAACGTCCATGATCAACGTGTATTGGTTGACCTTGGTGCCGCCGCCATTCGGAGAGATGCCGTGGTGCATGGCATAACCTACTTTGTCACTGAGAGTCCCTGGCACTCTCAACACGCGGGCCACCTGACCCTTGATTCCATCAATTCCGAAATCCGTCGTGGTTCCGAATGATGTTTTGTCATCGGAACTTCCAGCAGGACCATCAAATGTCGGATCGAGGTACTCCAGCGGTGACCCGATGGTGGCACGCAAATCGCCACTATCGAAGTCCCACTGGCCGGCCACCGTGACCGGGTTACCACCCGTGACCGAAATGGTAAACGCCCAGCTGTTGGTCTCCTTGAAGGTCGCGGAGTCGCCGTAGGTCAAACGGACGGCGTTGTTCGGATCGACCCGCAATGGGGATGGCTTGTAGCTCACGAGGGTTCCGCGTCCCAACGGAGCTTTGGTGACGGCCACCGGTGTTCCGTTTAGTGATACGGCGACCGATGCCGGTGCGAGGTGGGTGACCCCATCCACAATCAGCGCCTGAATCGCAGCGCTGCTGTCGATGCCGGATGATCCGGGCAATGGGCTCACCTCGGCCGTGTACGGTGCGTTCGCCGGAATCGAAGGGCTGTCGGTGTAAGCCGGCAACGCATTGGGGTCGTTGGGATCGTTCACCAGAACGCGGTTACCGGAAGAGTCCACCGTGTAGAACTCGATATTGGCTCCCAAACGAGTCTGCCAGTAAACGATTCGGATCGGGTAAATTCCAGCCACAGGAGCCACGAGATTAAACAGCGTCTCCAAGTGCTGGTCACCGGCAAACGCCTGGCTGGTGTGCTTTTCGGCCTCGGCCACCTTGGTGGAGAAGAAGTCCCTCGGGTTGGCCCCGACAAACACTTGAAATCCATCATCGTCATTGGCATCCACACGGTCTGCACCGGAGGAAATCCCGAAACTATTGGTTCCAGCGGCCAGCTTCAGAAAGGCGACTGCTTCGACGGTGAAGTTCGCGGTGTTGGTCCCGGCAGGCCCGGGGATTCCTGGGAAAAAATCAGGGGTGAAACTGACCACGACGTTTCCATCGCCATCCTTGACGTCAATGGGGGCAGCGTCCTTCTCGAAATTGAGGGTCGGAAGGGTGTAGCTTCCGTCGGGATTTGACCCAGGGGTGGCCTCGTTGGGTACTGCCAAGTTGGTCGCATCGACCAAAGTCCCATTCAATTGACGAAGTGCCCGAATGTAGCTGTTGGCAGCCGCATATAAGTCGGGTGCTTGGACCGTCCGAATCAGGAAGCCGCTATTTGTGGAGGAATTCAGAGGGGCAGCCAGACTGACTGGTAGAACCGTTGTGGTTTGCGCATGAGCCACCGACACGGCGAGAGCGCACGCGACGGTTAACCCATGGTAAATCGGGTGTTTTGTAAATTGTTTCATTCGACAAGGAAAGCTTCCGTCCCCCCTAAAGAGGCGCAACCAAAAAGTAGGGTTTTAAGTCCGAAATCCGGTGGAATTTCAGGTTTGCATCTTCATTCCTGCCACGCGACCGCTATCTTCGGAGAATGCGGACGGTGATTTATCCCGGCAGTTTCGATCCGGTCACTCGAGGACATTTGGACGTGATCGAGCGGGCCGCCCGAATCTTTGACCACGTCATTGTGGCCGTGGCGGACAACGAGGCCAAACACCCGCTGTTCTCGCAATCGGAGCGTCGGCACCTCGTGGAACTCGGCGTCCAAAAATTCCCCAATGTCGAGACAGCCGTTTTCAATGGATTGCTGGTCGACTTCGTGGTTCAGCGAAATGCCTGTGCGGTCGTCCGCGGCCTGCGTGCCATCAGCGATTTTGAGTTTGAATTCCAACTGGCGTTGATGAACCGCCGCCTGGATGAGCGGGTCGAGACTCTGTTCATGACTCCCCGCGAAACCTACACCTTTGTCAGCTCACGATTGGTCAAGGAGATCGCCCGATTGGGCGGCGACGTTTCACAGTTTGTTCCCCCTCATGTGGTCGACGCCTTGGCTGCAAAACGACAATCGAACTCCCCGAATTCCGAGACCGTCCGGGTTGCGCACACCCCTTCCCCCCTCCATCCTTAGCCATGGGATTGAGCGTGAATCTACGACTCTTGCGCGAAAGGAGCGAGACGCTGGAGGGCGAACTGGCTGCGGAGGAATGGGCGGCAGACTTCCATGACGAGTTGGTGGTATTCGCGTCGCCTCTCCGCTATCGAATTGAGGCTGAGCTGCAAGGTGAGAACCTTTTCCTGCAGGGCCCACTGTCGATCACCCTGGACTGCACGTGCGGACGATGCCTGAAAACCTTTCGAACAACCGTCACCTCTGCCGAGTTTGCTGCTTTTGTTCCTCTGGAAGGCGAAGATGCCTTGACCTGTGTCGGCGATTTTGGAGACTTGACACCCCTGCTGCGGGAAGACATGTATCTCACCTTGCCCACCAATCCGGTGTGCAATCCGGAGTGTCGCGGGCTTGCCCGAACGGTTCAATCTCAAGAAAAAAGTTCTGGGAATGGGTCGAACGACGCTCCTTCGCCGTGGGCGGCGTTGGACCAATTAAGCCTTTAAGCCGGAATTTTAGACCGAAGTTTTAGTCGAACAGTTGAATCGAGCCGTCAGTCGCAAGTTGAACATTTTGACCAATTTTTATGGGCGTACCTAAGCGTAAACCTTCCCACAGCCGCCAGCGGATGCGGCGTGCCTACAATTCGGTGTTGCATTTGCCGCAGTTCACCAGCTGCCCGCAATGTGCGGCACCGTACATCACCCACCGGGTCTGCCCGTCCTGCGGTTACTACAACGGACGACAAGTCATTACGGTCAACACGCTGGCTTGAAGCCCGGTCCCAGAGCGCCGGTGTTCCGCATCCTGCGGACCGGCGCTCGTTCGTCTCAATGCGCCTTGCCGTCGATGTAATGGGGGGCGATCAAGGTCCCGAGGAACTTCTCCACGGTGTTAAACTAGGCCTTGCCGCTGAACCCAGTGTCCAAACGCTCTGGGTCGTCGGTCGTGTCGATGAACTGCGCGCCACCGCCGCGAGGATATCCTTGGTCGACCGAAGAATCTCGTTTCATCCCGCCAGCGAGGTACTGACGATGGAGGACGACCCGGCAATGGCGGTCCGACGTAAAAAGGACTCTTCACTCCTTCGCGCCATCGATTTGGTCCGGGACCATCAGGCAGACGCTGTGATTTCTCCGGGCAACACCGGGGCGCTGATCGCTGGTTCCACCTTCCGCCTCGGTAGGTTGGAAGGAGTCAAGCGTCCAACTCTCGCTTGCGTGATGCCGACGCGGACAGGTGCTTTTGTTCTCGTGGATGGGGGTGCCAATCCCGAATGCACCCCTGAACTTTTGCTCCAATTCGCCATCATGGGCTCAGTCTATTCGCAAGCGATGCTCGGCGTTGACCGGCCTCGCGTCGGCGTGCTCAGTAATGGGACTGAAGCCACCAAAGGGACCGACTTAACCCGGGAAGCCGTCGAATTGATCTCCAAAACATCCCTCAATTGCCGGGGTTATTGCGAAGGCTATGACCTCTTCACGGGCGGGGTGGACGTCGCCGTTTGCGATGGATTCGTCGGCAATGTCGTCCTGAAAACCTCCGAAGGCCTGGGCAAGACCATGGGGGCGCTATTGAAGACCGAGCTCCGCGCCAATATCATCCGGCGGCTGGGAGCCATTTTGGCCTTGGGCGGCCTGCGCCAGATTCGCACCCGACTCAACCCCGACACCTACGGAGGTGCTCCCCTCCTTGGGCTTCAGGGAAACGTCTTCAAAATACATGGGTCAGCGAACCGGTTCGCCCTGAAGAATGCCATTCGCCAGAGCGCCCGGGCGATTCACCAACAACTGAACGCCACCATCGTTCGGGAACTGGCCAGTGCGGGGATCGCCCTGTCGCAGGCTGCCGCCCCCTCCACTTCATGACTCGCAGCGATTTTTCCCCGATTCCCCCCGTTTCGGAGCCATCCTCCGCCGCCGGCCATCCGGCACCGTTCAACAATCCGAGGGTGGGTCGACCAGCGCTGCGAACTGTATCCATGACCGGGGTTGGGTCCTATGTTCCACCCCAAATCCTCACCAATGCGGACCTGGAGCGCCTCGTCGAGACCAGTGATGAATGGATTACCAGTCGAACCGGTATTCGGGAACGGCGGGTCGCCGCACCGGGAGAAACAACCTCCGATCTCGCTTGCGAGGCCGCTCGTCGGGCATTGTCCGCAGCCGGCCTGACTGCCGCCGACCTGGACCTCATCATTGTTGCCACCATCACGCCCGACATGCAGTTCCCGAGCACGGCCTGCCTTGTCCAGCAAAAGCTGGGAGCACGCCGGGCAGCCGCCTTTGACATTCAGGCGGCGTGCAGCGGCTATGTTTACGCTCTCGATGTGGCCAGCCACTTCGTCTCGTCCCACACCTACGATACGGTCTTGATCATTGGGGCCGAAAAGATGTCCGCATTCATCGACTGGACCGATAGAAACACATGCGTCCTGTTCGGAGACGGTGCGGGTGCGGCCATCGTTCAGCATCGTCCCCATTCCCACGGTCTGATTACGACCTGCCTGGGTGCCAACGGAGATGATGCCACCTTGCTCGAACTCCCCGCAGGCGGCAGTGCCCGTCCAGCATCCAATGAGACCGTGAATCAGCGGTTGCATTACCTGCGCATGGATGGCAAGGAGACCTTTCGCAAGGCGGTTGCAGCAATGGTTGCCGCAGGTCAGGAAGCCCTCGCACGGAGCCACCTGACCATCCAGGACATTCGTTGCATCATTCCCCATCAGGCCAATCATCGCATCATGTCGGCGGTGGCAGAGCGACTGGGAGCGCGCCCGGACCAGGTTTTCACCAATGTGGAACGGTACGGCAACACCAGCGCTGCCAGCGTGGGAATCGGCTTGGACGAGGCGGTCCGTGAAGGGAGAATACGCACGGGTGATTATGTCCTCCTGGTCGTCTTCGGTGCCGGCCTCACCTGGGGGTCCGCGTTGATTCGATGGTGACCCATCGGCTTTCAACGATACCCATACTCTTCCCAATTTTCCCTGCTTCACGGCAAGGATTCTGCTAAGCTGGTCGCGCTAAAAACTATGGATAACATGGAATTGCTCCGCGGAATTTTAAAAGCCGCGGTCGACGGTGGTGCTTCGGACGTCCACATCAAGGTGGGTTATCCGGTGGTCTTCCGGATCAGTCGGCAGTTGGTTGCCATCGAGGCTCCCATCCCTACTGAGGCCTGGATCAACGACATTCTACTCTCAGTCGTTCCTCCCCACGCACGAAAACGACTCGAGGAGGACAGGGAGGTCGATTTCAGCTATTACAGCCCGGGCGTCGGTCGCTTCCGCACCAACGTATTCCAGCAGAAGGGAAATTTTGCGTTCGCCATGCGATACGTGAAAACCCAGGTCCCCAGCTTCGATGAACTGGGCCTTCTCCCGGTCCTCAAAGACATCGCCTCGTCGAGCCGCGGGATCGTGCTCGTCGCCGGCACCACCGGCTCGGGAAAATCCACCACTCTGGCGGCGATGATCGAACACATCAACGCCAATTTTAAGAAGCACATCGTCACCCTGGAAGACCCCATTGAATTTGTCTTTGAAGACAATCAATCGGTCATTGAACAGCGCGAGATTGGTCTGGATACCCAAGACTTTGGTAGCGGTCTCAAACACGTTCTTCGCCAGGACCCGGACATCATCATGGTCGGCGAAATGCGCGATTCCGTGAGCTTCACCGCCGCCATGCAGGCCGCCGACACCGGGCACTTGGTCCTTTCCACCCTTCACACCCAGAATTCCGCCCAATCCGTCGGTCGAATTCTCGATTTCTTCCGCCCCGAAGAACGTGAACAAGTCCGGCGCCAATTGGCTGGAACCCTCAAGGCGGTCATTTGCCAGCGGATGATCAGCACCGCCACGGGTGGCGTTACCCCGGCCCTCGAAATCCTGATCAACACCCCTACCGTCCGGAAAATGTTGGAAGAAAACCGGCTCGAAAAATTGGGGGCCGCGATTGAAACGGGACGGGACGATGGGATGCAGAACTTCAACCAGGCCCTTTACGACCTGGTGAAGCTCCGAAAGATTACGGAAGCGGAAGCCCTGGCCAAAGCGAGCAATCCTCAGGCCCTGGACATGATGTTCAAGGGCATCTTCCTCGACGAAGGCCGTCGAATTCTATCCTAAAAGCGGCTTTCGTCGAAAGCCGCCTGCTGGTTGCCAGCCAGGCGGCCTTTCCACGTGCCATTCGTTCGAAACGATTCGCCGAGTTCGGACTTGGAATCGTTTAAAATCTATGCCATAGCCAAAGCCGATGGCAATGTTACCATTTCGTAACCCCATCGACATCCGATAGGCAGACGTTATGACTAGGTACTCACCCATCATGGCAAAAGTACTGGTCGTGGATGATGAACCCGACGCTGTAGAACTGGTCAGCTTCAATTTGAAAGCTGCGGGTTACGAAGTCGTCACGGCTGACGATGGCAATGAAGCCATCAAGCGGGCTCGTCAACATGCCCCTGATTTGGTGCTTTTGGACGTCATGCTGCCCGAGGTCGACGGCTTGGAGGTCTGCAAGCTTCTCCGACGTGATCCGGTCACTTCCGGGGTTCCCATCATCATGCTCACCGCCAAAGCCGCCGAAATCGACCGTGTGCTCGGCCTCGAATTAGGTGCGGATGACTACATGACCAAGCCGTTTAGCCCGCGAGAGTTGATCCTCCGGGTCAAGAACCTGCTCAAACGCCGCCAAGCTGCTGACGAAAAGCTGGAAACATTGAGCTTCGGAGACTTGTTCATTGATATTCCCCGGCACTTGGTGACCGTCGCCAAAAAGCGCATCGACTTGACCGCGACTGAGTTCAAGTTGCTCACCACTCTGGCCATGCGCCGTGGGCGTGTTCAATCACGTGAGCAGTTGCTCCGCGATGTCTGGGAATATGACAACATCATCGACACTCGAACGGTCGATACCCACATGCGGCGATTGAGGGAAAAACTGGGAGGCGCCTGCCGCTACCTCGACACCGTCCGTGGTGTGGGATATCGATTCGTCGAAAACTGACATCGTGCGCAAGTCGGTCAGCCCAGCCGGATGCAATGGTTTGGTTGGCCCGATAAAAGGGGACCGGAAGGAGAACTGACCTTTGGACTCAAACTGGATCATTCTCACGGGTGCGACCGCCGGACTCGGGACATTCCTGACCCTCTGGCAGTTGCGAAGGGCCCAAGGCATCCGAGAACAACTCCTGAGATGCCAAAACGAACTCTCGGAATTACGTGCTGCCCGCCATACTGCCCTTGCCGAGGAGCAGGCCAAGCAACAAACCGTCTTTAATAGCATGGTCGAGGGATTGCTCATTCTCGACGAAAATGGTCGCATCCAATTTGCCAATCCCACGTTGGGACAACTTTTTTCCCTGAATGGCGAAATTCGGGGTCGCACCCTGCTGGAGGCGCTGCGACTGCACGAATTGCAAGGGGTCGCCGAGCGGGCCATGTGCGAAGGTCGGGTTACCGGATTCGAATTGGTACTTCCGGGCAATTCGGGTCGGGTGCTTCAAATCAACGCCGCCAGTCTACGGGAACCGGGCCGTCTCCACGCCGGTTCCGTTTTGGTCTTTCACGATCTCACCCGACTCAAGCAGCTCGAAAATCTTCGCAAAGATTTCGTAGCCAACGTCAGCCACGAGCTCCGCACACCGTTGTCCCTCATCAAGGGTTATGTTGAAACGCTTCTCGACGGTGCGAAGGATGATCCCGCCATTGCTGTCCGATTTCTACAGACCATCGAAAAACACACCGACCGCCTGACCTTTCTCATTGAGGACCTGCTCTCCATCTCAAGCCTGGAATCCGGACAGGTGGTTCTCAATATGCAGCATATCGACCTCCACGATGAATGCGCCCAAGCCATCAGTGATCTCGCCGCGCGCGCTGCTGATCGGGGCGTGACCATCACCAACGAGGTAAACCCGACGATTCGAGTCCGTGCGGATGGAGACCGACTTCAGCAGGTTCTCTTCAATTTGGTCGACAATGCCATCAAGTACGGACATGCCGGTGGCACGGTCAGGCTGGGCGCTCGTCCCCTCAACGCCCGGACCGTCGAAGTATGGGTCATGGATGATGGACCAGGAATTCCCGGCAACGCCATTGAGCGCGTTTTCGAGCGGTTCTATCGAGTCGACCGGGCTCGGTCCCGGGAACAAGGCGGTACTGGGCTGGGGCTGAGCATCGTAAAACACATCATCCAAGTCCACGGAGGCGATGTCCGGCTCGTGAGCGAGCCAGGCAAGGGCGCCACCTTCTATTTTACCCTGCCGATCTCTTCCGAGCCCCAGGTCAACACATGAAGGGGCTACCGCCCCCTCGGAATGGGCGGCGGGGCATTCAGCTTCTGATAGACCCAGGTCTCCAGCGGCCTAAAAGGACGCAGCCATCGGTAAAACGGGGAGTAGACCAGCCGAAGACGGATCAACGACAGCAACATGTTGAGTGAGGTCTTAAAGTTGAACACCACCTTCGAACCGCTTTGGTCGTTCCATTCTGTGGCCACTTCGCTGATCTTGAAACCCGATCGCTTCAAAGAATACAGCAGGTTTACGTCGAACGCCAGGTCTGCCAATTGCAGCCGGGTGTGAACCGACTGGATCGCCCTCCGACTCATGACTTTGGCCCCGCACTGGGTGTCTTTGATGCCCATGCCGAAGAAGCCTTCAACAAAACCATGAAACAGTCGGCTGGCAAACTGACGGCGCTGGGGTTGCGCGTGGGTAATCTTGGCACCGGGAATCCAACGCGACGCAATGACGCAATCCGCTTCTCCCGAAATCAAACGAATGACCAAATCATGAAACACCTGCGGAGGCGTCGCGCCATCCGCATCCACATAACCAATCAAATCCGCCAGCGGAGCCAGCTTCAGCCCCTCGATCAATGCCCCCCCCTTTCCGATGCGACCGGAAAACTCCAGGTGCGAAACGCTCAGGTACTTTTGCTCCGCCGCCCGGACCACTCCGAGCGTATTGTCCCGGCAGCCATTCAGAACCACCACCAACCGGACACGCCCGGGGTAATGGTGATAAAAGTACTCGGCGTAGTGCGTCAAAACGGGGCCAATGCGCTTCTCCTCATTGTAAGCTGGAATCAGCAGAACCAGACTGGGGGCTGTGGCACTCAATTGAGGGGACAGCTTCTCCGAAATTCAATCGAAACAGCAAGCGTTGAAGCCGGACCGATTCAAGCCACAAGACGTCCGCTGAAGCTCGATGCAATGAACCCCCGACGAGGTCCTTGAACCCGCCCGCGAAGTCGCTATCGTCCAACTCCATGAAATGGGTTCGATTCGTCGCGTTGATCGCTGTCGGCCTTGTGCTGTCGGGTATCCCAGCCTCCGCGCAGCAGCAAATCCTCAACGGTGTGGCCGCTGTGGTGAATGACAAGGTCATCACCAAGGATAACGTCGAACAGTTCTCTCTCCGGGCGCTTCAAGCTGCAGCACGCCAGACGCGCACCCAGGAGGCCTTCGAACAGAAGCAGATCGAGATTTTCCGGGATAGCCTTGAGATTCTGATAGAACGGGAGCTGATTTTACGGGAATTCGAGACAGCCGGTTACAATCTCCCCGAAACCATCATCGAGGACTATGTCAACCAACAGGTGCGCGAGGAATTCGGTGATCGCATTTCGCTGGTCAAGTCCCTGCACCAACGGAACCAAACCTTCGAAGACTACCGAAAGGATATCCGCGATACCTTTGTCATCACCACCATGACCCGGAAAAACGTCACCCAGACGTTGGTCATTTCTCCCAAACGGATCGAAAAGTTCTACCAGGAAAACCTGAGTCGGTATCAGGTGGGCGACCGCGCCAAGGTCAAGGTGATTGTGGTGGAGAAGGCCCGACATGCTCGCGGTGAGCCAATGCGGATTGCAACTGAGGCCAGCCGCCGGGCTCGCGCGGGAGAGGAGTTTGGAAAATTGGCCGATGAACTCTCCGACGACGCCCGACGCAACAAGGGAGGTGACCGTGGATGGGTCGAAAACAAGGAGAGTGACCTGCGCAAGGAGCTTCGAGATTTTGTGTTTCAGGGCAAAGCCGGTGACGTCAGCGACCCGATCGACGCCGAGGGAGCCATTTTTGTCGTCAAAATCGAGAATCGCGAATTGGCCCACCAGCGTCCTTTGAGTGAAGTCCGGGAAGAGGTGGAACAAACCTTGAAATCCGTCGAAACCGAGCGGCTTCGAAAAAAATGGATCGCCAAACTCAAGGCAAAATCTCTGGTTAAGTACTTCTAGTCGCGTGGTTGAATCCCCCTCCCTTCGCCCTGATTCTCGGCTCCGCCCCCAGAGATTGGGCATCACACTGGGAGACGTGACGGGTGTCGGTCCTGAGGTTGCCCTCAAGGCCTTGCAGGAGCTTCAGGGATCAAAAGACGTTCAATACGTCATGATTGGTGATTCAGAAGTGGTGGATCAAACCTGTAAGAGCCTTGGATTCCCCACTCCCCCGGTCATCGCTTCCGTCCAGGAGACCTTTCATCACTCGGTCGCCGTTTGGTGCCCACCCGGCCCAGTTCTTATGGGGCCCTATACCCCAGGCTGTTCGACGGCAGCGATAGCCGCCATCGAATGGCTTCGAGCCGCCGGAACTGCCTGTCTGGAAGGCCTCCTGGACGGAATGGTTACCGCGCCGGTCAGTAAGGAAGCCATCCTTCGGGCCAACATTCCGTTCGTGGGACAAACCGAATTCCTGACTGAGTTGGCCGGTAATAGTCCCACTGGAATGATGCTGCTGGGACCTGATGACCGTGAACGCTGGTTGCGTGTCCTATTGGCGACTACCCACCTTCCGTTGAAGCAGGTCGCCTCCAGTCTGACCACCCACGGTATCCTTACGAGTATTCAGTTGGCCTCCCGAGCTTGTCGGGAATTAGCGCTCTCCAGGTCAAGGATAGCCGTCTGTGGACTCAATCCCCATGCGGGTGAGGGTGGAAAGATGGGATCGGAAGAGATTGAAATCATCCGCCCGGCCGTCACCCAGGCACGATCCGACGGCATCGACGTCACCGGTCCCTACCCTGCGGATACACTTTTCCATCGTGCCTATCGTGGCGACTTCGACGTGGTGATTTCGATGTACCACGATCAGGGTTTGGTCCCTCTCAAAATGGTGGCGTTTGACTCGGGGGTGAATTGGACGGTCGGACTGCCTTTTGTTCGAACCTCGCCCGACCACGGCACGGCCTACGATATCGCCGGAAAGGGTTTGGCCAATCCCTCCAGCATGATCGCGGCTCTGCGACTCGCCCATCAATTGCTGAATGCTAGGTTTTCCAAATAACAGCTTTTCTTCCCGACCCTATGATTCAAATGCAGACTATTAAACAAGAGCAACGTCGGTAGGTCGAGGCTGCCAAGGAACCGGTTGTTCCCGAACTTTGGCAAACCCGCGTAGGCCGCTTGACCTCAAGTGGCGGGAGCGGGCCGGACCTCCTCAAGACGTCGGGTCGGAGGCCCCGGCCTTCAGCGCATCGCCTCCAATCAGCCGCCGCCAACAAGTAATCCGATAATCTGGTTGCTTCCTTCGCCCCAGCCCTCATGTTTGGCACTCGGTTGGCAACGGGACGTGGCTCAGCCTGGTAGAGCGCTTGGTTTGGGACCAAGATGTCGCAGGTTCAAATCCTGTCGTCCCGACCACCGAAAAGCCCGATAAGTGAGGCCTTCGAACAGGACTATCCTGTCGTCCGGGCTGTCGTCCCAAAGGTGCCGAAGAATTAGCGCTGACCATTCGGGTGAGGGACACCGAATTTCTTTCCAGTAGTTTTGGGCACCTTCAATCCGTTCAAAGTTCAACCTGTCCCGCTTTCGTATCCCTTTCAGCCCTTCCCAGACGGTCTCAACGCTCATTTCCTTGGTCGTTTCCCAGTGTTGTCCGATGGCAAATCTGCCCACGCCATCTCCTCGGCTGATGCCGCTGCCCGAGCAACTCATTCGTCGTGGATTACTCTTCACCGCACGACCTTGAGCGCCCCATCAACGGAGGCTTCGACCTCCTGGGCTGCGGTGGGAACGGGGTACTGCTGGGAACGGCCCCCGGGCCACGCAACCTGGAGCATCAGGGACTTTGGAGTCGAGGGCCGGGCCATCACGGTGGTGGAACTGTCCTGCGACCAGTAA
>CAITXU010000054.1 GCA_903896505.1 uncultured Verrucomicrobiota bacterium
CGCCGCACTATTGGACCGCCCTTCACAGTCAACCGACTGAATTGACTTATGATCGAAGCGGGCACAATTGGCGCACGCTCGGGACGGCTCGGCCCATCGAGGCCCGCAATTTAAAGCGGTGATGAATTCAATCTCGAGCGAAGGATCGACTCACCATATCGGTCGAACCTTTGAATCACCGCTGTCGGTCGGTGTTTTCGGCCAGAAACCGCGCGACCGCTTCTTTTGGGATCAGCACGTGCCGAAACGCACGCACCCGCGGAAGCTTCTGGCGATCCACCAACCGACGAACCGTTCGCTGGCATACGTTGAGAATCTCCGCCACTTCCGCGATTCGCAACAGCACACGACGCGGGCTGCCGAAATCTGGAAATGGGCCGGGCGGACTTGAAGGGACTGAGTGCGAGTCGTTCATGGAGTCATGGATTGTTGGGGTTGGGGCTCTGAGAAAATGGTGTTCCCTGGGGAGACTGGGAAATTGGGAAGCCTGCCGGGTGAATGATCTTACTCTTTCTGAAGATTCGCCTGCGGCTCTTGAGCAACTGTATTCGCGCTGCCTCGGCGGCCGGCGTACGACGGGGCCGTGGCGGGGCGACATTTACCGTTCTGGCGACGTCGGCCGTCCTGGGTTGCGGTTTCGCACCCAAGCCAAGGCGCCAGTGCGCAACAAAAACCCGCTCGGCCAGAAGCATCACGGGGATCTTCCCCCGACGAGTGACCAGCAATGGCTGGCCGCCATCATCAACCCAACGCAACGAACTGCAGAACCGGTCCCGGGTCAGGGTCGACGAGCGGTATCTCCAAGCGAAATGAACCCCCGGCCGAATCCCGTTGGGCCGATACCCTTCCACTGTGGGTGAGGATTCCCGGATTGAAACCCAGGGATGATTGCCCTCAAGGCAGTTCTCAAAATCCGCCGCCCGCACGAGGAAAACACTTCGCTTGCCCCGCCTGACAATCTCGATCGGCTCACCCGTCGCTGCGACGTGCTTCATGATTCGAACAAGGTAGGCCCGCGCCGTGCTCGCACAGTACCGCTTTGGTATGAGGATGGATGGTTTTGACGGGCTGTCTGGCACGGTTTGAGGAATAGAAGGCATCCTTTGTGGAAGCAATTCTTTTGACATACACACATTCCATACACTAGGGTGACTACCGTGTCTCGACCCACCTCAATCCAACACCCAATCGCAACCCTCAGATCGGTGATTGAGCTTGGGCGACAACAGTTTGCTACCTACCTCGGTATCAGCCAGGTGATGCTGGAAAAGATCGAGCGCGGAGAGCGAACCTTCAGTCCAAGCCTGATGGATCGAATGTTCAAGGAGTCAGGCGTCTGTCCCGGATGGCTCGGCAACCCGACGACTCCGATCCACACCGCAGATGGCCACCCCTATTCGGCGCTCGAATGGACACGCTGGCGGGGATGGAAGGAGTCCAATGTCCCGGCGGAGCCGTTACCACCCGGTTCAACATCCGGGGCGGGAGGTCGACGGTTGGGGCCTCATTATTGCAGAACATGTTGCCCCGGACCAACCCG
>CAITXU010000055.1 GCA_903896505.1 uncultured Verrucomicrobiota bacterium
GGTCCCGGTGCTGTAATTATGCCAGGCCGGGTTTGAACCAAGGTCGGTAGTCGTCTGCAAGGTCCAACCGCTGATCGAGGCGGGCCATGCCAGTTGAATCCCTCCCGGAGTGAGTTGCGTGCTGATGACCGGTGGAGGAGCGGGAATCCCGGCCTGAATCGGGGCCTCAGGGACGGGATTATACGCAGAGTCCACCACGGCAAACGGGGTCTTGACCTTCAGATCAGGTCGGCTCATGTGCAGCCAACCAAAATGATGGCCATCCGAAAGGGTGAGAACAAAGCCGACATAGATGTTCGTGAATTTGTTGCCTGACAAACCGTCGTTTGCATATCCGTATTGCCAGCCACCAGGCCCGTTATAGGCACCATAATCGGTCGTCTCTACAACATCCGTGTAAATAGACGGCGGGCTGGTGATTTGCGCACCAAATTTAAAGAACGAACTTGTTAATGTTGGAATAACCAATGCAGAATGCAAAGTCGCTGAAAGTTCATAGAACACCTGATGTAAAGCAGGATCATTAAAGAAGGGCCGCACAATAATAGAATAAGATACATCGACAGCACCATCTCCATCGATATCGATATCAGCAATCGGTCCGGCATCTGGATAGCCTTGATCGCAGCACCCGCCGTTTTGGGCATAAATGGAACCCAGGAACAAGTACCAGATTAGAAGGGGCAGCCTTAGCATACAATGGTTCATAGATATTGATTGGGTATTGGGTTATTGCCCGGGAATTCTTGGAATCAAGACAAATCCTCGACTGTAGGGACCATTTTTCCCATTGCCGACGATCCAGTTCTTGGTATTGATTCCAATGGCAGACTGTAGAGTCCATCCTGAACCTCCATATAAAAAGTGCCTATCGTTGAGATCAACCAAGGATGTCCCTACGCCGCGCGCTAAAATTGCCCGCTGAACGGACACCGCATCCCCCGACCAGCCCACTGCCCAATTCCCGTCGTTGACGGACAGAAACTTGCTGACTAGGTCGAATACTGAGGAATTTCCTGGGCTCCGCCAAATTCCCCCGTCTAATGCTGCGGAGTTCGTCGATCCCGTGCTGCGTGCCGACCAATAGGCGGACAGGACCATAGTGGCACTGTATTGATAGTACCCCACGGCCACTCCCCTCGAATTGACCGAAAGCGGTACCGTCTGATTGGTAATATATCCCGGAGGAGGGAAGAGAACATCACCACCTGCCGATTGGATCGATAGTGGCATGGCCGAGTTGGCCACCGTCCGGAAGCCTTGGACGAAGTTGAACTGGTTGCTGGAACCAAACTTCTGTTGCTGGACACCGACCACCACATTGCTGATATTGATTCCATACGCCGTCCCGGGCGCGTTTGTATCTGCGCTGACTCCTATATCATTGGCATTCCCGGACGAGCCCCAATAGACAGGACGATTGGTGGTACCATTCGATGAATAGCCCACGGTAAAGGTGCCATTGGGGTTGATGGCATTGGCTCCGGAATTGTAACTACTGGTACCTCCAATGGGTGCCAATGTCACCGTGGACCCATTACTGCTTCCCCGGAAGGCGCGATACACACCCCCAGAGCCGCTGGGCAACTGCCAACCCACCATGACTCCCGAATCATCCTCCGAGAAGGGTATCCGGTTGGGGCCCGAGTAATACAGGTTGGTGCCGCTACATATGGACGAAGACGCCAGGATGCCTGATGGCTCAGCGTAGGAGCCGCTCCACCAGGCACCGGCAGTTCCGTAAGTCGCACTGCAAGAGGTCAGGTTGGTGACCACTCCGGCGATCTTAGGTGTCGTGGCATTGTTGATGGCATACGCGGTGGTATCCAACGGATATCCCAAAGGACTGAGATCGACCGTTGCGCCCAATCCATAGAGCGTCCAATACGGGCCATCATAAATGTAGACGTCGGCGGTGGAGGCAGACCCAATGGCGTAGCTGGAATCCGGGTTCAGGGTGACCCGGACCACATTGGCCTCGGTCAGGTTGTCGGCCTTGGGCGCAATGTCGACGATGGCCTCGGCACTTCCCGCCGGGATGGTCAGCGTGTTGATGCCCCCAGGGGTGATGGCCCCCAGGGAGGCCCCACCCGTCGCAATGAGGGAATAGTCACCGTTCGCCCCAGTTCCGTAGGTGGCGATTAAATTCCGATTGTCCACCGGACTGGCCAGACCATTGGTTGGCAGAAGGAA
>CAITXU010000056.1 GCA_903896505.1 uncultured Verrucomicrobiota bacterium
CCACGTTCCAAATATTCGACCGCCTCGCGCCTCGCCCTGGGGCATTTTAGGCGCAACAAACTGCAAGCTATTTGGGATACACGACACTAGAGTGAAAAATCCCACTGAATAAGGTGAAATAATGGACCAGCGCCGAAAATTTGTTCCGACATCTTCGCCCGTTCGGCCCAAGGCGATGGTTCGGTCGAACCCCAAGCCTGTCGCCGAGGGGGACCTGGATGTCCCTGAACCTCCTGCGGCAGATCCGGGGGAAGCCCCTTCAAAGTCGAAACGCGAACACCGCTCCCGGCGAAGGAACTGGCTGTCCCGTCGGGCTCAGACCAACTATCTCGTTCACCTGTTGGTGAAGGATGGCCGACTGCGATGGTCTCTCCTCGGGGTCTTCCTTTTTGTGATGCTCTACGTCGGTCTCTTTGCGCGGATATGGACGATCGCTCCAAAGGAGGTTCCGCAGGAGCTTCGGCTGAGGACTACCGACCTCATTCAGGTCTGGTCGCTGAAACGAACGGGCATTCGGGCTGCCGCTGCCGATCGAACCTTGGATGCCGTTCATGCCTTTCAGGGCGCTGTCTCAATCAACCGATACGATTTGGAGGCAAACCGTGGGATGATCCGGGAGGTCACCCGTTCGCCCCGATTTCAACCGAGCTGGGTTCTCATGTCGGCCTTCCAGTTGGAAACCGTACTGGCAATTTCCCATACCAATGAAGCCGACCTTCAAATGGCGGCTGCGTTTTATTCCCGGTACGAACTCTACGACTGGGCTATCTCCAAATTTCACAATGAATCACTGGTGAAGACCCCCGAAGCGGCGCTGCTCGTGCTCAAGTTCTTTTTCTCTGCTGAACAATGGCGCGGATTGCAATCTTTCTGGGACCGTCACAGCTCCCTGCTCAAACAACTTCCTGAGGCCCAATTTGTTTACTGGGCAGCCGCGGCCATGTCCGGTGAGGCCGAACCCAACCGGAAGGCCCTCGATTCGTTGCGGGAATCTGCCCACAACCCAGCGAATACCGAGCGTTTCACGGCCCTTCATCTCCTGGCTCGGGTCGAAGCTCAACATTTGGAATTGGGACGGGTCCAGAAGGCAGTCGCCATCCTCGAAGACCTTCATGCGGATCGCTTGGAAGACCATCTCTACCTGGCGTTGGCATTGGATGGGGGGGGCTTGAAGGATGAGGCCCGGAAGGTGGTTCGTGATGTGACCCACCGACCCGAATCAGTGAACGCGGCCGAACTTCAACTGAAGGTCTGGGGGCAATTGGGCCTGGAGGATCAAGTGGTGGAGTTTGTCCGTAAACGGCTTCCGGAGTTCAACTTCCACCACCGATTGTTGTTGGCGTCCACCCCTTTGCTGGTCAAGACCAAGAAGTGGGATGAACTTCGAGGACTCGCCGTCCTTATCCATCGGCTTCCACATACCGGGGAATTGCTGGGGGCTTATGATAACTATTTGGAGGGCTTGGCCGAGTTGGGCATCGGTAATTCCACGAAAGCTGATCAGTTGTTCCAGCGATTGATCACCCGACCGCTCCGGTTTCTGCCAGGACTTCTTCAGGTGACTACCGACCTGACGACCTCCGGTTTTGCGGTCACGGCTGCAAAGATGCTGGAGGCGGCGAATGCAGACTTTGGCGATTCGCCTCAGGCATGGGGGCAGGTGCAAGCCGTCGCCGTTGCGGCCCATGATTTGCCCCTGATATTAAAGTCGGCCGCTCGGATGCACCAACTCAGTCCGAGCGATCCTGTTGTTCAGAACAACTATGCAGCCGTCCTCCTTTTGACCCGGAATCGAGCTGACCAGGCCATCCGCCTCACCCACCCGTTGATCACTGAATATCCCAACCTTTTGGGACCGCGCGTCAACCACGTCATTGCCCTCGTCCAGTTGGGCCGGGTGGAGGAGGCTGAAAAATTAATCAATCAGGTGGACCCTAACTTACTGCCCGGCAACGAGCGAACCGCTTGCTTTTTTGCCTGGACCCTTTGTCAGGCCCTGTTGGGTAAAGCCGATAATGCCCGGTTGGGGAATAAGCAGATTGACCGCGCCCGACTCTTCCCCGAACAAGTCATCTGGCTGGAGGAAGTTCTGGCCAAGCTTCCTCCGGAATCCCCCCGTTAGCGGGGGATTTGTTGGTGTCGCCAAATAGCGAGCAGTTCGTTGCGCCTATACTGCTCCCGGGGCGAGGCGTGAGGAGGTGGGTTTCCCTCCTGAAAGCCCGACATAAAAAGTCTTGACTCACTGCCAGGCAAAAATGTTCGTCGCTGAGTTCCAGTGGCTTACATCAAGCCGACGTATCAACATAATTGTTTTTCCGCAGAAACACATTTGTCACTTGTCAGGTGATGATTTTCCAGATATTAAATTCTAATAAATTTTATGGTCATGCTTTCACCAAAGCGCATCCTTCATAAACTCCCGCGCCTGGGTGCGCTGGTCGGATTGGTCGGAGGTGCTTTGCTTCCCCTCGACTCTTGGGCGTCGGGAACTCCGGTTTACCAAACTGATTTTGAAAGCACAGTCGGGTCGGAGTGGTCCACCGGAACCTCAGACAACTCGTATCCGTCGACGTTCACCAGGTTTCTGGGCCGCTTCGGCAATCAATCGACATCGTTGACCCTTCAAAACCTCCAGGTCGGTGCCTCTTACACCCTCTTTTTTGACCTGTACATCATCGATTCCTGGGATGGTGACAACTACGGTCCCGACACCTTCCGGGTGTTTGCCGATAGTGTCAGCTTGTTCGATCACACGATTTCCCAATTCAATGGTTCGCAGTCGTTTACGGTTCCTGCGGACGTCAAAGGTCAATTGGGCTTCTCGGGTTGGGAGGATTCGATCTTTCGCCAGGTCGCACTCACCTTCACGCCAAGCACTTCGACGTCAACTCTCCGCTTCGAGGGGGCCAATCTTGAATCGTTGGACAATGAATCCTGGGGTATTGATAACGTCAACGTATGGAAATCCGACGAACTGGCTGCCGTCGATATCGTCTCTACCACTCTCCCCGACGACGGTGCCTCTCGTGCCGTTGCTATTGACCGCTTCAGCATTACCGCGCGTCGTCCCTTGGGAGCAGCCAGTGCAGCCGATCCCGCCAGCTATGAACTTCGGCAGGCGGGTGCCAACGGCATCTTTGGAGATTCAGACGACTTCATCCTTTCCGTATCACCAACTCTGAGTGTCGGAGGTAAAACGGTTTTCTTCCGCTTGGCGGTGAATCCCCTCCAACCGGGAAAATGGAGGTTCAAAACCCGCCCACAATTGGCGGATGACGCGGGGAATTCAGTGGCAGAATTCGTGAGATCGTTCGAGATTCGTGATCCAGACTTTGGACGGATTGAGAACCTGGAAAACGATAGTCTGCCGGGCGCCACCGCGCTCCCCATGTTCGGGAGCTCACCAGGGCTGGGATTCTTTAATGGATTTGGGATCGGTACCTTTGATCATTCGGGTGACGCCGATTTCTGGCGCTTTGACGCTGAGGCTGGAGATCATATCAGTGCGACGGTCGTGGCCAGGGACCAGTATGGCGTTTATCCCAGCATCTATTTGTATACTGCAGCCAGTACTCCTCTGGCTTCGGTGGGAGGCGGATATTATGAAGGGTATGTGCGGCTTCAGGATTATGTCATTGGAGCTCCGGGCACTTACTACCTGCGTCTCGCGGGCGATAATGCGACCTCCCAGTACCAATTTCGCGTCGAGCAATCCCGGGGCACACAACTCGAAGTCGAAAACAATGACGTCCCCAGTGTCGCCAACCGCTTGGGGTTTCAGCGGCAGGGGGAAAAGGTGCTCGGCCTTGTGGCGGGCACGCTGGATACGGGAGATGCCGCAGATTACTTTGGAGTGGGAACTCTCAACGCCGGAAACTCCATTCGGGTCTCACTCACCTATCCAGGCGGAAGTACTTTGCAGGTTTCAGGAGCCAATCTGGCCCTCCAGCGATTGGGCGACACGGACCCGGTGGCGACCAGTGGGTCCGGCGTTCTGAATCAGACGGTGGCGTTGGACGGGGCGTATGTCCTTCGGGTGACGAGCGACGCCGGGAGCCCGAGGGCCGAATACATCCTCAAGGTCGAAATCCAGGATGCCGTTCCTCCCCAAGTTGTTTCCGTTGATCTGCCGGATGAAGGAAGCTCCACGACTTCCATCGTTAATGGATTTTCCGTCACCTTTAATGAGGACCTGTTGGTCTCATCCGTAATCGATCCCGCCGTCTACGAACTTCGTTGGTCGTCGAACGGTGTTTTCGGTGGCCCGGGTGATGTGGTCTATCCGCTGGTTCCCTCGGCCTATTCTTCGGGTGTGGTCGAATCCTTCACCATTGGAGGTGGTCCATTGCAACCAGGTCACTACCGACTGACCGTGGGAACCGGAATTCAAGACCGGAGCGGAAACCACACCTCCAACCCCTATTTGAGGGAATTCTCCATCATCGACGTTACCGGCTTTCATTTGGAAAACCGATCCAATGACACCCCGGGAGGTGCGACGCCGCTGGGTATCGAAGGAGGACCAGACGGTACCATCGGTTTTGGCGGATATTTTGGCGCAGGGAGCATTCCTTTCGATGTGGCCCAAGGCGATTTCAACGGAGATGGCCACGCCGATTTGGTGACGGCCAATATCAGCAGTGGAAATGTCAGCATTCTGCTGGGCAATGGAGACGGAACCTTTCGATCTGCGGTCAATCTTGAGGCGGGAAATGGTCCCATCGGTGTGACCGTTGGTGACCTGAACGGGGATGGCAGAGCGGATATCGCCGTTGCCGATCATTATGGATCGAGCGTCAGCATTCTGCTGGGCAATGGCGACGGCTCATTCGCGCCTGCGGCCACCTTCGCCTCAGGAGCCAACCCCAGAAACATTCGCGTCGGGGACCTCGACGGCGACGGGGTTCCAGAGATCGTGACGCCCAATTCCGGCGCAAGTTCGATCTCCATCTTCAAACGTAATCCGGATGGCAGTTACTCCCGAACCGATGTCGAGGCAGGAAGCGGACCATGGTCCGTGGCGTTGGCCGACCTGAATGGGGACGGTCGTCTCGACATCTCGGTGGTGGATTATAATTCCAGTCAATTGAGTGTGCTCCTGAATGCCGGTTCCGGCAATTGGGCGGCACCGGTGTCTTATCCGGTCGGTCCCAATCCGGTCGACGTGGCCGTGGCCGATGTGGACGACGACGGAAAACGGGATGTGGTGACCTTGAACCAAGGGTCACTCAGCGTGCTCCATGGCCTGGGCGATGGGACATTGGGTTTGGTGGATACGGTGGGTGGAATTGGCAATTCCCCTTATCACCTGGCATTGAGCGATCTCAATGGGGATGGCAAACCGGATGTGGCAGTGGCAGTTCACGGGAATAGCCAATTAACCCGCTTCCTCAATCGGGGTGACGGAACGTTCGAGACCCCGTTGGTCTATTCTGTGGGATACAATCCCATTGGTGTCGTAGCCGGAGATTGGAACGAAGACGGTGTGGCCGATTTGGCGACGGCGAACTACTACGGTTCCAACGTGGCCGTCTGGCTCGGGACTCGCTCAACCCTTCTCGCGGAAGACCCGCCGGGACTCTTCACGGGGTTGGTCCGGGGAAGCCTTAGTAGCACCAGTGACTACGACTACTATCGTTTTAGTGGCAAGGCGGGCGACGTGCTCAGCGTGGCGGTCGAAACCGTCGGTAACCCTCCAGCCAGCCAGTTGTACTACCGTGTGGACGGTCCCAATGGAGCCTACACTACCGACTTTTATGCCAATTCCTATTATGGCTGGGGGCAGTCCACTCCGGTCGTGCTTCCAAATGATGGAACTTACACCGTCTTCGCCCGGTACAATTATGACTACCGGGGCGAATACCGCATCCGGGTTTCGCTCGCGCGGGCAGGCCTGCAAATGGAGGTGGAGAACTCGGGCAACGATTCTCTTTCAGGGGCCAATGCTCTGGGCTTTCAACTCCAAGGTCATCAACGATCCGCCAGGGTTGCCGGTTATATCGGGGTGGGCGACTCCATCGACACCTTCCGCCTCGGATATCTGAGTGCTGGAACGACGGCGCACATCGGAAGAACCTATCCGACTTCCAGTTCGCTGAAATCCCGTCTGGCCATTGTCCGAAACGATGGAACAGTTTTGGCCCAGGGTGGTCCGGACGATGCCTCGATCAACTTCGTAGTTCCTTCGGATGACGTTTATTTTGCCCAAATCCAAGCGGTCGATGGGGCGGGCCTTCGCTCCCAGTATCTCTTGAATATTGAGCTCTCGGATATCCAAGCTCCCATCGTCAGCTCTGTCGATCTCCCCGCCGAGGGATCAAGCACAACAGAGATTATCCAGCGGTTCCACGTGGTTTTTAATAAAGACCTCGATCCAGGAAGCGTACAAAGTACTTCGAGTGCTGAGCTCCGGTTTTCGGTCAACGATGTCTTCGGAGATTCAGACGATACCGTTTATTCGATTTCATCCCCTGGCTACAGCGGCGGGCTGATCGTGAACTACCAAATCAATGACGGACCGCTTCAGCCGGGGCATTATCAATTCACCTTGCGATCCCCGTTAAGTGATCTTTTTGGAAACACCATCGCGGTGCCGTTTGTTCGGCGTTTTGAGGTAAAGGCGTTGCCGGGATTCACCGTCGAAAACCGATCGAATGACACCCAGGGAGGTGCGACGGCGCTGGGTATCGAAGGGGGACCAGACGGTACCATCGGTTTTGGCGGGTATTTGGGAGTGGGAAGCAATCCCTACGACGTGGCCCAAGGCGATTTCAACGGAGATGGCCACGCCGATTTGGTGACCGCCAATATCAGCAGTGGAAATGTCAGCGTGCTTCTGGGCAACGGGGACGGAACCTTTCGATCCGCGGTCAATCTTGAAGCAGGGAACGGACCCATCGGCGTGACCGTGGGTGACCTGAATGGGGATGGCAGAGCCGACATCGCCGTCGCTGACTACTACGGTTCCACTGTTAGCATCCTGTTGGGTAATGGCGACGGATCGTTCGCACCGGCGACCACGTTCGCCTCCGGAGCCAACCCGCGAAATCTTCGCATGGGGGACCTCGACGGCGACGGAGTCCCGGAGATTGTAACGGCGAATTCCGGCGCAAGTTCCATCTCTATTTTTAAACGCAACTCCGATGGCAGTTACTCCCGAACCGATGTGGAGGCCGGAAGCGGACCCTGGTCCGTGGCGTTGGCCGACCTGAATGGGGACGGACGTCTTGACATCTCGGTGGCGAATTATAATTCCAGCCAATTGAACGTGCTGCTGAACGGCGGCTCAGGGAGTTGGTCCACCCCAGTCGCCTACTCAGTGGGGCCCAACCCGGTGGATGTCGCCGTGGCCGATGTGGACGGAGACGGAAAACGGGATGTGGTGACCTTGAACCAAGGTTCACTCAGCGTCCTGCATGGCTTGGGCGACGGAACATTGGGTTCGGTGGATACGGTCGGTGGAATTGGCAGTTCCCCTTATCACCTGGCATTGAGCGATCTCAATGGGGATGGGAAACCGGACGTGGCGGTGGCGGTTTATGGAAGCAGCCAGTTGACCCGCTTCCTCAATCGGGGTGACGGAACCTTCGAGACTCCGTTGGTCTATTCTGTGGGATACAATCCCATTGGTGTCGTTGCCGGAGATTGGAACGAAGACGGTGTGGTCGACTTGGCCACCGCCGACCAAACGGGTAGCAGTGTGGCCGTCTGGCTCGGGACTCGCTCAACCCTTCTCGCGGAAGACCCGCCAGGACTCTTCACGGGGTTGGCCCGTGGAAGCCTAAGCAGCACGAGTGACTACGACTACTATCGTTTTAGTGGCAAGGCGGGCGACGTGCTCAGTGTGGCGGTCGAAACCGTCGGAAACCCACCGGCCAGCCAGTTGTATTATCGCGTGGACGGCCCCAATGGAGCCTATCTCACCGATTTTTATGCCAATTCCTATTACGGCTGGGGGCAGTCCACACCGGTCGTTCTTCCAAATGATGGAACCTATACCGTCTTCGCCCGCTATAATTATGACTACCGAGGAGAATACCGCATCCGGGTCTCTCTTGCCCGCAATGGATTGCAGGTCGAGCGAGAAGATAATAACAGCCTCGGCCAAGCCAACACCGTTCGACTTTCAGCCGACGACGGCAAATCGAAGGGCCGAATCACCGGTTACTTCAGTGTGGGGGACCTTGGCGTTGGCGACTATTTCGATTTGGGCACTCTTTCCTCTGGAAATATCATCCACCTGGGTTTGACCAAACCGTCGACGAGTCGTGCCAGCGGCGCCATTTCGGTTTTCGGACCCGACGGAACCCAGGTAGCAACCCAGTTCAACGGTTCTGAAACGACGGTCAATGTTGGAGACGGTCAGCAGGGCGACTACACGGTCAGAGTCTCGCCGTCCCCTGGACGACGTTCCGCTCGTGATCGTTCCAACATCCTCTTTTCCAACGGGGCTTACGGCGATGTTCCCGTCGATATTCCGGAAAACGCCATGACGGTCAGCTTCTGGTTTTTCTCTTGGTATCCATCCGCCGGCTTATTCGAGGCAGTGTCTGGACCGTTGGGCAGCGGTGGACACGATCGACATCTCTACCTCAACAATGGGAATATCTACGCGCGCCTCTGGAGCAATGAGGTCATCGGTTCTTCGGACCGCAACTTTGCCGACGGACAATGGCACCATGTTGCCTATGAGTTTGGAGCCGCCATCTCCGGACAAAGGATTTATGTGGATGGCGTTTTGGTCGCATCGGGTGTGAAGTCCTATTCAGATTTCAATTGGCAGCAGCGGATATCGATTGGCCACTCATCCGATCTGGGTTTCCTCAACGGCTCGATGGAGGACCTTTCGATTTGGGATAGCCCCCTATCGGAATCGGATATCGCCGGTCTCATCGCCAATTCGCCAGCGGGAAGTGAGGCCGGGTTGGTTGGCTACTGGAAGCTGGATGAGGGAAGTGGCGACGTGCTTCGGGACTCCAGTCCGAATGCTCATGACGGGACCCTGCAAAATAGACCGGGTTGGGCTTACTTTGGGACAGAACAAGGCCTCACCTCGGGTCTTCTGACGCAATACATTCTCAATGTCTCGATTGAGGACTCCGTGCCGCCGACGGTCACGGCACTGGATGTGGCCGATGAAGGAGGATCAACCAGCGCCCTGGTCAACCGCCTCACGGTTCAGTTTAGCGAAAAGATGAGCCCGTCCTCGGTCGCCACGCCTGGAAATTACGAGCTTCGCTGGTCGGCCAACGACGTCTTTGGCGACGCCGATGATATCGTGTATGACCTAAATCCCGACAGCTATGATGAAGGATTGTCGGAAGGGTTGACCGTGGCGCAGGGGCCTCTTCAGCCTGGAAATTATCAGTTCCTCGCCCGGCAGGGCCTGAAAGACCGTGCCGGAAATCCGCTGGCAGCACCGTTTATTCGGCATTTCTCGGTCGTAAATCCTGACGGTTTTGTCATCGAGAATCGTTCGAACGACAGCCCCCTGACCGCGACTCCCTTCGGGCCACCATCGTCGACTGGGGCCTCTCCTTTGGCAGTCGGTAATTTTCCGGTGGGGAGTAACCCGTATGATATTGCCGCCGGAGACTTGGACGGGGATGGCATTCTGGACTTGGTGGTCCCCAACATTAGCAGCACCGACGTCAGTGTCCTCATCGGTCGGGGTGACGGGACCTTTAATCCGGTTCGAAATCTTCCGGGGCTTCGGCGTGGGATAGGAGTGACGATAGGCGATCTCAACGGTGATGGTCGTCCAGATATCGTCATCGCCAATTACTACGACGCCGGGGTCAGCGTGTTTTATAACCTCGGCGGCGGAAACTTTTCGCCTGTGGAGCGCGTCGCTACAGGTAACTATCCAATCAACCTGCGGTTAGCAGATACGGACGGGGATGGTCGCCCTGAGATTCTCGTGAGCAATCTCGGTGAGAACTTTGTGACGGTCCTTAAACGGGCTGTCGATGGAAGCTTTGGTCGCCTGGATGTCCCGACCGGCAGCGGTCCGTGGGCCATTGGGGCTGGGGATTTTGATGGGGACGGAAAGCCAGACTTGGCGGTCGGGAATTCCAACGAAGGCACGGTGACCGTGCTTCGAAACGACGGTACAGGAGCATTTACGTCGCCTATCAACTATTCGGTGGGAAATGGGCCCCGCGACCTGAGTGTTGGTGACGTGGACGGTGACGGAAAATTGGACATCGTCGTTGTCAATGGTGGCAGCGAGGACATCAGTGTACTTCGCGGTAACGGGGATGGCACCTTCAGGTCAGCACTCCGCTACCCCGGCACTGGAAATCAACCCTATCATTTGGTTCTGGCGGACCTGAATCAGGACGGGCATTTGGATGTCGCGGTGGCGGACTACGGGAGCAGTCTGTTGACCCAATTCCTCAATCAGGGCGACGGCACCTTTGGTTTGCCCGTTCCACAATCCATTCCAGGAAACCCCATTGGCGTTGTCGCAGGGGATTGGAACCGGGATGGCGTGATCGACCTGGCCACCGCAAATCATACCGCAAACACTGTCACCATCCTACTGGGAACTCGCGGGACGGAATGGGTGGAAGACCCCCCAAATCTGTTGACTGCCTCCGTGCGGGGAAGTCTCTCAAGCTATGGAGACCGGGACTTTTATCGATTTAGCGCGCGCGCCGGAGATATTGCCACCATCGCAGTGGAAAACCCGGGCAATCCCGGGGCGAGTCAGTTGTATTTTGAGTTGGATGGCCCGACCGGTACCCGGGTGACCTACTTTTACCCGAACTACTACGGGTCCGGACAGTCCTCCCCCATCTCGCTGCCCTACGATGGCACCTATACCGTCTATGTGGCTCCCAATTATGATTTCCGCGGAGAATATCGAATCCGGGTCACCCTGTTACGTGGAGATATTCAGGCGGAATACGATCCCAGTAACGGGGATGGCATCTCTTATGCCGATAGCCCCAGTTTTGTCCTTGTTTCCGGGCTCCGGAAGGCATCCATAGCAGGCTACATCAGTACGCAGGACACGGGTGATGTTCATTTCCTGGGCAACTTGGGGGCCGGAACCCTGGTCAAGTTGTCCCTTCGGAAGCCGGTGAATTATCCTTGGGATTCAGGAATTGAACTCCTCCGGGCGGATGGCTCTGTTGCCGCCGCCAGCACTTCCATTTCTCCCGAAATTGAGTTTACAGTTCCCGACGGCAATGCAGTCGCCTATTACGCTCGGGTTCGCTCGGACTCCGGCGCGGGACTCTTGGCCCAATACATCCTGGATATTGAGTTAACGGATATCCTCCCTCCGACCATCGCCAGTGTAGATCTGCCACCGCAGGGAGCCACGTCCACCGCATTGGTGGACGGTCTCACGCTTTTCTTCTCGGAGGATATGGATCCCGCCACCGTTAACGACACCGGAAACCTGGAATTGCGGGGCTCCATCAATGACACCTTCGGCGATGCCGATGACACGGTATACCAACTCCGATCCGGTTCCTATTCCGTTGGTCTCGGCACGTCCTACGTGATCATCAATGGTCCGCTTCAGCCCGGAAATTATCGCTTCACGGTCGGGACTGGTTTCAAAGACAAAAGCGGCAATTCCCTGGCAACGCCTTTCGTCCGAACCTTCCGGCTGGAAACGAGGCCTGGGTTTATTCACGAGGGGCAAAACAACCAAAGCTTCTCTGGAGCAACATCGCTCAGCACCCTGCCCCCGGGTGATTTTGACCGTTCATTCACTCAGCAGGCGACTCTTGACACTGGATCGAGACCCTATGACCTGGTGAGTCGCGACCTGAACGGTGACGGACATCTCGACTTGGTTGTCGCCTACTACGGCTCGTCTCAGTTTGCCGTGTTTCTCGGCAACGGCGATGGAACATTCCGCTCACCTGTGACCTATGCCACCGGTTCAAATCCCTATTCCCTCGTCGCGGCCGATTTGAATGGCGATGGAATCATTGATATCGCCTCCGCGGATTACAGTAGCAATGACGTCACTCTCTGGTTTGGAGCTGGCGACGGCACCTTTGCCACACCAGCCCAAATTCAAGAGTCGGGCAATCCCATCGGTTTGACCAGTGGCGACTTCAATCAGGATGGGATCAGCGATCTCGCCGTCACCCGATATAGTGAAAATCGAGTGGATGTATTTCTTGGCACGGGCCATGGAAGTTTCGGTGATAGAATCAGTTTCCCCACTGGCGATGGTCCAGCGAAGGTGGCCTCGGCGGATGTGAATCACGACGGATTCCTCGATTTGGTCGTCGGTAATAATCGGGCGGCAACAGTAAGTGTCTTCTTGGGCGATGGGGCGGGCGGTTTTTCGACCGGTACGCCTTTTGGCACCGGCAATGGACCCTACACCCTTGCTGTGAACGACGTCACAGGCGATGGGATTCCAGATATCATCGTCGCCAACGAGCAAAATGCATCGATCAGCCTGCTCAGAGGGGACGGGACGGGTGGCTTTGCTGCAAAAATTGACATCGATTCAGGTGGAAACAGTCCCTATCTGGCCGTCGCAGACCTCAATAAGGATGGCTTGCCTGATTTGGTGGTTGGAAACTATAGAGGCCAAAATATTGGTATTTGGTACAACCAGGGAGATGGGCATTTTTCAGACCCGTCGTTCATTCGGTTGGGATTCAATCCGACCACGGTGACTGTAGGAGATTGGAACCAGGACGGAGCGCCCGACCTTGCCAGCGCCAACTATGATAACAACAATATTACTCTGTTTTTCGGTAATCGTTATCACCCGATGGCCCTGAATACGGTCGGACACGGCATCCGATCGGCAATGGCTTACGGGAAGCTATTGGACGGCAACGATGCCGATTACTGGAGCTTTAGTGCCAAAAAGGGAGACCAGGTCACCGTCGGACTCGAGACCCCCGGCCATCCCGGCGCGTCGCAACTCTACTATCGCCTTACGGATTTCAACGGTCAGGTTCTGTTGGGATTCTACCCCGATTATTACGGTGTCGGGCAATCGGCACCCTTTACCATACCGTCGGACGGCACCTACGGAATTCTCGTGACGCAGAATTACGGATACTATCAGGAGTATCAGATGCGAATCGTCGAAACTCCGCCCGATGTTTCCCCGGAAACGGAAGGGAACGATTCGCCCGCTTCGGCTTCAGCTTTAAAACTGGTGGCTCAAGGCGATTCCTGGGTCGGCACGGGCGTGGGATACATCCGGGGTGCGGGGGATTTGGACTATTTTGACTTGGGTGAAGTCGAAGCCGGAAGGTCCATTTTCCTCAACACTCGGCTCATGGATGGGGCCACGTTTAGCCCGGTGGCCAGCGTCTATGACTCCGGGAACGGATATCGGGTTGAAGCGTCGGGTGGACGCCCCTTTGACGCAGTCGCTGAAATCACGGTCACTCAAACGGGTCGTTACTTTGCCGCAGTGCGCAGCAGCGGAACTCAGGGGGGCCTCCGGGAGGGCTACGTCCTGGAAGTGCAGACCGTTCCGACCGTGAACGTCCAATTCCCGAATCTCCAAGTAACGAGCTTGACCCCGCCGTCCGGCAATGCTCTCCGGAGCGGTGATTTGGTCACGGTCGAGTTCACCGTTCAAAATGTCGGACGACTCTCAACGGGGGTGGGCTCGTGGAGTGACCGTCTGGTGTTGTCCCAGAACCAAATCTATGGAGATCTGGACGACGTTGAGTTGACGGTCATTCCCCATACCGGCGCATTGGACCCCGGTGCCTTTTACCATGTCAGCCAGTCGGTTAGGCTACCCGATGGCATCGACGGAGCCTTCTACCTGATCGCCCAAACCGACTCCGCCAACGCGGTCTCTGAGTTCGTCCTTGAAGGTGATAATACGACGATCAGTGACGCTCCCATTCAAATTCGGCGGGCCGATTATCCGGATTTGCGGCCTGAGAATCTTGTTTCCATCGTCAATGGGGGCAATCTGGACATGACCTGGACGCTGGCCAACCGTGGCGCGGGAGCCGTCGGCCAAACCTTCAAAGAAACCTTGGCGGTTCGGAATGTGGCCACCGGATTGATTGCCTACCGGGCCGAGCGGACCTTTTCAGGGGGCCTTGATAGTCAGGCGACTGTTTCCCGGCAGGAGTCCATTGCCCTTCCGGATGTCGGTCGGTACCAGGTGGAGATCACCGAGGATTCCGGCTCGGATATCTATGAATTTGACGCCACCAGCCATGCCAGCGCGGAAGGCAATAACATCGCATTGTCGTTCTTTGACGTTTTCGCCGATTTGACCGTCGACAATCTTCGCTTGGAGCCCTCCGGGACGGTTCATTCCGGGGACACGGTTGTAGTCCGATGGAACGACCTTCTCGCGGGAAATCATTCTGTCTCCGGTTCCTGGAATGACCGGATTGTGATCGTGAACCGTTCGACCAGCGCGACCCTGCTGGATACAACCTTGCCGCACCCTATGGACGTCTTGGGCGGCCTTATTCCTGGTCAGTCACATGCCCGCGAACTCACCTTTGTAATCCCCGACCTGAATCTAGGAGTTGGAAATCTCAATATAACCGTGACGGTCGATTCCAATGGCCAGATTGCGGAAAACAACCCGGACGGCACCGCCGAGTCGAACAATTTAACGGCCATCCAAAAAACCTCCCTCCTCTCAGCGTATCCTGACCTCGTCACCGTGCTGCCGGCAATCCCGGAGCTTGCCGATGCTGGTCAGCCTTTCAGTCTTGATTGGACAGACCGAAACGATGGTACCGCTTCCACCCGTGCCGGATGGCTCGACCAGGTTTTCCTCGTGTCCAGTCCCGATGGCTCCGATGCCCGGTTCCTTGGTTCATTGCCCTCGGACCGCGGTCTTGCTCCACATGAGTCCAGCGACCGACATCTCACGGTAACCCTTCCATCCGACCTTGGTGGTCGCCGGTTTATTGTCGTTTTATCGGATGTCAACAATCAGGTGCTCGAAATCAACAAGGCGAATAATCGGGCCGTTAGCCCGAATTCAGTTCTCGTCCGCCGCCCCAATCTGATCCCGACGGGAGTGGCCGGACCCAGTGTTATCGACGCTGGGCAGACAATCACCGTCAACTGGACGGATAAGAACGATGGGGATGGTCGGGCTTTTCCTGACTGGAAAGATGCTGTTTACCTGAGTCCAAACCCCGACGGTTCGGCGGGCATGTTGCTCGGAGTGTTCTCCGCTTCGGGTGGATTGGATGCCGGGACCACGGTGGCCCGGAGCGCTTCATTTGCCGTGCCCTATGGAATCAATGGGATTCGATACCTCGTGGTTGTCGCCGACTCCGAGGGTACGGTCACTGAATCCAACGAATCGGATAATCGGGTGTTGGCCAATGCCTCAGTCCGAGTTCGTGCACCCGATCTGGCGGTATTCGACGGCGCGGCTCAAACAACGGCGGCTTTTGGCGACACCATTCCGGTTCGCTTTACTTTGACCGACCTGGGTGGCGGAGCGGCCACTGGAGCGTGGTTGGATAACGTCTATTTGTCGCGCGATGCCGTCTTTGGCGGCGATACGCTGCTCTATTCGCGACCCGCTGGAGACGTCTCGCCGTTGTCGTCCGGTGCTTTGGCTCCGATCACGGTGAACGTCCAGCTGCCAAGAATTGGCGCGCCCGGTCGTTATTATCTCTTCGTCCAGACGGATTCGACCGGCGTCGTTCCCGAGGCCAATGAAAACAACAACCTGAGCGCGCCCATTCCCATCGCTTTGGTTTTGCCGCCTCTTCCTGACTTGATTGTCGACGAGATTTCGGCACCCACCACCGTTTTGCCTGGCCAGTCTTTTGACATTCATTGGCTTTCAAAAAATGTTGGAAATGCCGCCACCCAGAGTTCATGGAGCGAATCCGTCTCCTTATCAACCGACGATCAGGTGGGCAACGACATTCTACTGCAAAGCCTCATCGTGAAAGCGTCCCTTGGGGCAGGATCACAGTTGGACCGGGTGACCACCGTCACCCTGTCGCCGGACGGACCCAGTGGGGTTTTCCGCCTGCTCGTTTCAACCGATATGGGTGATACTGTCCTGGAATCCAACGAAGGCAACAACGTATCGGTTTCCACCGGTTCGATCACCGTTCCCCTGACCTTGACCCTCAGCGACGGTCCGACATCGGTCGCCGAAAATGAGGGGCCTATTTCGTTTACGGTCACTCGAAACGGGCCACGCTCGTCAGCTCTGGTGGTGAATCTTTCGTCGAGCGACATCACTGGGTTGACCGTCCCCGCGAGTGTCACCATTCCTGCCGGAGCTTCTTCGGCAATTTTCCAGGCTACACCTGTCGATGATGGGGTCGTCACCGACAACAAATCGGTCCAAATCACCCTGACCGCAGCTGGCTTTCCTTCCATTTCTCGGTCGGTGGAAGTTCGGAATGTGGATTTACCTCGCCTCACCTTGCTGTTGGACTCGGATACGGTCCTGGAAGGCCTGACGGTCGGGGCAACGGTAACACGCGAAGGAAGTCTCGACCAACCCCTTACGGTAACGCTCAGCTCCAGTGATTCAGTGCACGTCATCGTGCCTCCCTCCTTGACCATTCCCTCCGGAGCTGTGTCCGCCAGTGTCATCCTCATCGCCTTTGATGACACGGAGATTGGCAATTCAGCAAACTACACGGTGTCTGCTACAGCATCTGGCCTTCAAGGTGACGCCAAAATGCTCGCGGTCCGCGACAATGATAGTGTGACCTTAACTTTTACCGTCGCTCCAGCCACGGTCAGCGAGGGTGCTGGCGCGGGTGCAGCTACCGGAACCATCACACGAAATCCGGCCAGCAGTCGCGCGCTCGCCCTACGGTTGGCTGGTTCTGACGATCGTTCGGCAATTGTCCCTGGGTCTTTGGTGATCCCGGCCAATCAAGCGACCGTTACTTTCCCGATTGCAGTCATCGACAACGCCGTCGTGGATGGAGCCCGAACGGTGACCTTCACTCCTACCATCCTGGTCAACGGCTCACCCTATGCCACCGGTCCTTCCGCAACGTTGACAGTGACGGACAACGATGGGCCAACTCTTGCACTGGCTTTTGCAACCAAGGTCGCTCGGGAAGGTCTTAACCCGGCCAGCAGCGTGACCGTTTCCCGGAACACGGACGTCTCATCCGCCCTGGAGGTGCATCTTTCCACCGATGTGGCTGGAAAACTGTCGATTCCAAACTCGGTCACGATCCCCGCCGGATTGTCCAGTGTCACTTTTGATGTTGCCTCCGTGGATGACGGAATCACCGGAGGAAACCGTGTGGTGGTCCTGACCGCCTCTGCCGACGGTTTTGTCGCCGGATCGGATTCCATCACGATCACCGACGTTGACCTTCCGGATTTGGTGGTGACCGGGTTCCAATTACCAGAAGTCGGAGGTACGGAAACTCAGGTGTCCGCCACCTATACCGTGAAGAATCAAGGCGTGGCTCCTGCCCGGGGGGCCTTCGTCCAGCGCCTTTATTTGTCAGCCGACCCATTCTTGGGTAACGACACCTTCCTGAGTCAGTACGTTTGGCCGGGTCCGAGCCTCCCGCCCGGTTCCTCGTTTGATGTCAGTCATTCCTTCTATCTGCCCCGCGTTCCCGGAAATTACTATCTGATTGCTGTGACGGACGCAGGAGGTTCCGTTTCGGAACTCAACGAGGACAATAACTCCCGGGTGAGTGTGACCCCGATTCAGGTGGATACGACCTACACGGCCAATGTTCAAACGGATTTGGAAGTGGCGCTGGCAGGTACTCCTGTACCGCTGCACGGACGTATCTTTAAGCGGGGCTCCGGCGATCCCGTTCCCTTTGGATTGGCCAATGTCTACATTCGGGTCCGTGGCACGTCTCGGGTCATTGCAGTGCTGGCAGACGCCGATGGACGCTTCGAGGCTACATTCACGCCGCTGCCTCGGGAGGCCGGAGTCTACGAGATCGGTGCCGATCACCCTGGATTGTCGACAGCTGCAACCCAGGACACCTTCACGCTATTGGGTTTGAAAGCGACTCCCGAAACGGCATCCATTCGAGTCATCGAGGGTTCCCGGGCGACGGGGGCGGTCCAGGTTGAAAACTTGAGCAACATTCCTCTGCACGGTGCCTCGGTTCGTGTTTCGGGAAATCTACCGAATGTTTCCACCACCGCCTCGCTGACCCAGTCCACGGTCCCAGGACTCGGGTCGATTGAGCTCGATTATACCGTGAGTGCTTCGGACGCCTCCTACATCGCGGGCACGGTCATTTTGACGGTTACTACGTCGGAAGGTGTCGAGCTGCAAGTACCGGTGTATGTCGGCGTGGATGCCTTGCGTGCCGTTCTTGTCGCCTCACCTTCGAGCGTTGGTGGCGGGATGAAGCGCGGTGAACAGAGATCGGTAGAAGTGACGATCAGCAACCAAGGGGGACTCAGCAGTGGGCCCCTATCGGTGTCATTACCTCCAGGCGCAGACTGGTTAAGGACCTCCACTCCCACCCTTGCGGCACTTGCCCCTGGCGAAAGTGCCAAGGTCAGTCTGCTCCTCTCCCCGGCTATCGATCTCGCATTGGGCGACTTCAGCGGTGCCTTTGGCGTGGTGGGAACTGCTGCTTCCATCAACATCCCCTTCAATTTCCGGTGTGTCTCCGACGCCAAGGGCGACTTGCGTGTCCGCGTTGAAGATGAATTCACCTTTTACGCGGCGGGTGCTCCCCGAGTGGCCGGTGCCTCGGTGGATGTTGCCGATGCCATTTCAGGGGAAACGGTCGCCAACGGGATCACCAATGATCAAGGCGAACTGGTCGTGACCGATCTCGCCGAGGGCTACTACAACGTCACGGTTCAGGCCGAGAAGCACACCTCATTCCGGGGCGCTTTCCTAGTTCGTCCGGGAACGGTGTCGGACGCCGTTGCGTTCCTTTCCCGTCAGACCGTGTCCTATAGCTGGACCGTCACCCCGATTGAAATTGAAGACAGGTATCAGGTCACTATCGAAACGACTTTCGAGACCTTTGTGCCGACGCCTGTGATCACCCTCGACCCGCCTTCCATCGATCTCAACGATTACCCACTTCCGGAACAGCAGATTCTTTTGACGGTCAACAACAGTGGCTTAATCGCAGCGCAAGGGGGAAAACTCACCTTTGGGAAACATCCCTACTATGAAATCATACCGTTGGTGGAAGACGTCGGGCTGATCCCGGCGATGGGTAGTGTCACCATCCCGGTCACCATCAGGAACCATTCGCCGGGCACCGCATCAGCCGCCGCGAGGCACGGTCGGCGCGTTGGCCTTCAGGGTGCGTCACCCAGTGTTCCTTGCTCCATTACCGCTGGCTTTGAGTGGTTCCTGGTCTGTGGCCTGGATAACAAATATTACTGGGTTCCCCTTCCTGTGTTCGGGGTCAAGGGCGATTGTTTCTCCACTCCGAGTTCGGGTGGTGGCTTCTATGGAGGCGGATATGGCGGACCTGCGGGCGGAGGGGGCGGAGGGGGCGGAGGGGGCGGAGGGGGCGGAGCGGTTGCTGGCGGTGGAGGTGGTAATGGTGGTGGGGGAACTTGGTTCACCCCTCCGGTGGATATCGCCCCTTCTCCATCTTGTCAGGCCTGTGACCCCAAAACGTTCGTCAAGGAATGCTATCGGACCGATCTTGGGAATTATATTCGTCCCTTGGCATCCGGACTTCTGGGTACCATCAAATCACTTCCGGTCATCAAGAACCTGAAGGCACCCGATATCAAAGCCGAAGCACAGCTCTGTACCTGCTGCCTCGACGGCGGACGCTCCCTCGAGGGCAAAGGCTCCGCCAGTGTTGAAATCAAACAGATTGAGCTCACCCTCCCCATCGCAGGGACCTTCTTTGAAATCAAGGACACAGTTGGCAATGAGGATGTCAAATTGACGGTTTCCCTCGGAAGTATCCGGGGTGAATTGACCGCTGGTGGTGCCGTCGGTGGCGAAGCAGAAGCCAAGTGCCGCCTTTCTCAGGTCAAGGCCAAGGCATTTGCCCGCGTCCAGGCAGAACCCAAACTGGTCGCCGATGCGGGTATTAAGTACTCCTTTACAGATAAGACGACTGGATTAAAGACATTCTCCGGTGAGGACCGGGTTTATCTGGAGGTGGGCACCAAGTTGTATGGGGAGCTGTTCGCCGACACGGACGCCGGCGTTGGCGGTCAAGCCTGCGTTGACCCGGTTAAAGTCACAGGTGGTGTTTCCATCACGGACCCTGTTTCCGGACAGATTCATCGCTTTGAACTGGTGAAGGAGCTGACGAAGAAAGTGTGTGTCCCCAACATGGCCACGGTGACCAGTGTGGCGATGGTGGCCGCCGATGGAGTCACGTTCGGAGAGGAGATGCTCGCTGCCAATCGGGCCTCTGATGCTGCTCTCAGGGTAGCCCAGGAGGAAATGAAGGCCATCCAGATGCGGGTTGCCAATCAGGCCTTGACTGCTGCACCTGTTTCTTTCGGCCCGACACCTACGACGGTGACGACCACCCATACCACCGGACCCCAGGCTTCGAGCTCGAGTCGGAAGGGACTGCGTCAGTCGGACGCTTCCGGGGTCTGCGCTCGGGTCAAACTTCGTCTGGAACAGTCGGCGGTGCTCACCCGCAACGCGTTTGATGCCCGCCTGGAACTCGTCAACAGCGATGAGTCACTCGCCTTGACCGATATCAACGTCCAGCTGACGGTTTTGGATGGTCAAGGCAATCCGGTCAGCGAACTGTTCGCCATCAAAGATCCAACACTGTCTGGAATGACCGGTGTGGATGGAACCGGTGTCCTGGGAACAAAATCCACCGGCACCGCGTCTTGGATTCTCATACCGACCCGCGACGCCGCTCCGACGGTCGCAACGGTTTACCGTGTCGGCGCATTGCTTCAGTATTCGGTCGATGGACGGAATGTGACGGTTCCGCTGGACCCGGTCGCCATCACCGTTTATCCCGATCCCTTGCTCACTCTCCAATACTTCCATCAGCGGGATGTCTATTCGGACGACCCATTCACGCCCGAAAAGGAACCTGCCATTCCATACTCGCTGGCGGTGTTGGTGAAGAATTCGGGATATGGCGATGCCAGGCACTTTAAAATCACCAGTGCCCAGCCTCAAATCATCGACAATGAAAAGGGGTTGCTAATCGACTTCCAACTGATTGCTACTCAGGTGGGTAACGACAACCTCCAGCCGTCGCTGACGGTCGACTTTGGCGATATACCCTCCCGGACCAGCAAGACGGGGCGTTGGCTCTTCACCTCCACCTTGCAGGGCCTTTTTGTGGATTACTCGGCCACGTTTGAGCACCTGGATGCCATCGTCGGCAAGAAGACCTCTTTGATTGATGCGGTCTCCATTCATGAAATGATTCACCTGGTGGAGGCGGGTGGCGGGCTTTCGGACGGCCAACCCGACTTCCTCGTGAACGATGATGGAGACGACAATCATCTCCCCGACACCTTGTACCTCAGTAACGGAAGCACCAACGATGTCCAGGTGGTCACGTCCGCCATCCACGATGGGCCTCCGTCCAATGCTTCTGAGTCAGTCCACGTCGTGGCCTCCATGCCATCGGGTTGGGGCTACCTGCAAATTCCGGACCCGGCGGACGGTAAATTCCGGTTGCGCCGCGTGCTGCGGAGTGACGGTTCCGAACTCCCTGTCGGATTGGTGAAGGGCAATGCCTGGGTGACCGATCGGACATTTATCGGCAACGGCCATCGACCGATTGTCGAGAACGTCCTGCACCTCCTGGATAAGGATGGTTCCGGTAACTACACCCTCGAGTATGAGGAAATCCCGCTGCCGGATACCATCGCCCCTGTCAGCCGCGCGAACCCGCTTCCGGAACGTAGTCCGCGCGATATCGTGGTCACGTGGGATGGAACCGATTCCGGTGGTTCCGGCCTGGCTGGATTCGACGTTTATGTGTCGACAGACGGCGGTGGATTTACCCGGTGGTTGCAGCAATCGTCGGCCCGTGCGGCCACCTATACGGGAATCGTCGGTCACCGGTATTCCTTCTTTACCCGTGCTTCGGACGGTGCTGGAAACATGGAATTAGGCCCGGATGCTCCCGATGCCGAAACTATCGTGGCGTTTGAGAGCTCCGCGCCGAGTTTGTCCACGGTGCCGCCGCAGACAACCCCCGAAGACGTCGACATCACTGGAGTTCCCTTGACCGTTCTGGACGCCGATACGCCCCAGAACCAGTTGCAATTCACGGTTTTGTCCAGCAATCCGACCTTGGTCGACCCGGCCAGTGTCTTCATCGGAGGCTCCACCTCGGACCGCACCATTCGAATTCAACCGGCTTCTGGCCGATTTGGCCAAACAACCCTTACGGTTCGCGTTTCGGACGGCGTCTTCAGCGCTGAAACCCAATTCCTGGTCACGGTCGAGTTTAGAAATCATCCGCCAGTTCCCGGACCGGATTCGATTACCCGCAAGCCTGGCAAGCCGATTCGAGTCGCGGTTACCCAGCTCCTGGCCAACGATACCGACCCAGAATTTGATCCGCTATCCGTCACGGGCGTATCCGCAGTGAGCGCCAACAACGGCGCCGTATCGCTCAGGGAGGGCCAGATCGTTTACATTCCACCGACAGGTTCGAATTCCGACTCGGATGATGCCTTTACCTATACGGTGTCGGATGGCACGGCTTCCGCCACGGGGACTGTGACGGTTCGTGTCGCCTCGGGATCGGTCGCTCCGACGCAGAATCTTCTCTCCGCCCAGCCTGCCACCGATGGACTCCATCTGTACTTCATTGGGGTCATCGGAAAGCGTTACAGCATTCAACGGGCCACAGACCTCTCCTCACCGGTATGGGTCACTATTGGCACCTCGATTCCTGACTCCAACGGTCGATTTGAATTTGTGGACAGTTCCGCACCTGTAGGAACCGCCTTTTACAGGGCCGTGGAGAGTTCCAGCCCCTAACACCTGATCAACATGAAAATGAACAATTGCCGGTCCTCTTTAGCCTGGGTTTCGATCTGCTGGCTCACCGGGTCCCTTGCGGCGCGAGCACAGGTCTATTCGGTGGCGGCGGGTCTTTCCATCCCGGATGGCGATGCGGCAGGTGTCGCCTCCTCCCTCACGGTTGCCTCTTCAGTGACTTCCCTCACATCGCTGCGGGTGAATTTGGATATTTCGGGAAAAGGGGGGCGCATGAACAACGGCGATTTGTTTGTCACGCTTTCCCACGAATCTGCTCCCAATGTCGTCGACGCCTATGTGGTATTGCTCAATCGTCCCGGCAAGACCAGTTTGGACATCTGGGGATACTACGATAACGGTCTCAACGTCGCCTTTGACTCGCGGGCAACGGGTTACGATATCCATAACTATCGAAGACATGTCCCGTCCCTCAGTGCGGGGAGCGATTCCATCTCTCTTTCTGGGCCTCTCACCGGGACATGGCAGCCCGACGGTCGTAATGTGTCTCCCGACTTGGTGCTCGATACCACCGCGCGTTCGACATCCTTCAATTCGTTTCAAGGCATTAATCCCAGCGGCAAATGGGTCTTGTTCGCGGCGGACCTCTATCCCGACGCCATGGGCTACGCCCAACTCAATTCCTGGTCGATTGAAGTAAATCCCTATGTCCAGGTACCCGAAGCCAGCCAGTTTTCAATTGTTTTGGGACTGACCGCCTTTGGATTTACAGCTTGGAAACGGTGTCAGCGACGCTGAGGTGAATTCAGGGGAGGAGGGGTACCAACCACTCCGGCTGTGGAGGAAAAAGTGCCACAGCCTTTCCGTTGTTGAAGACGGCAACTTTTCGAAAGGGATGGCCGAGGTCGGTGTTGTCAAAGATCCAGACCAAGGGTAGGTCCCGAATCGCGTTTCTGAGGTTGATGAGTGTTCGCGGAAATCGCGCCTCCAGCTTTTCCGTTGGGACATCGTGCCCTCCCTGTGTAACACGCATCGCCACTCGTTCTTCAGACAATGTTACGGATGAGATTCCGATGAAACATAGAATCACAGTGTACCCGGCGGATGCTGCGTCCTTGAGAAAGTTGAGTTTCGCTCCTACGGGATCGGAAAACACCGTTTCAAAAACAAAGCTTTCCCGGGCTTCTACAAGGACCTTGCGGACGGTGTCGGCGTACTGGGCGGCCTGATACGCAGAGATTCCCATCGATTTGGCGATTGTGTCGGAATTGACAAACCTCAATCCAGCGGGACGGAGATGGGCGGAATAGAAGGTGGATTTACCGGCTCCATTGGGGCCTGCTAGAGCCAGAACCAAGGGCCTTCGGTCTAGAAAAGCTGCCAATGGGTGCTCTGCAAAATTCATTCAGCTTGAAATTGACGGTTGATAAACCTTCCCGCTACTCGCCCCCCGTCTGCGTCAATTCGGATAAGCAGGCCGGGCCTCTCTGGATGTGCTTGGTAATGAGGAAACGGCTGTTGCTGAAGTGCATCGGCCAAGCGCAATCGTCCTTCGGCGGTATCGACCGTTTCAAGGCAGGACGACAAGGGCAACGCCTGTGCCGTCTGGCACAAGGTCAGCACTTGGGTTCCGTCCAACATCGGTTCCATCGCCTGGCCCAGCCGTGCCCAAAATTCAACCTGCCCAGCGATCGACCGCTCCATCAGTTTTCCTACAATGCGTGCATCCGATACCAAGGTATCCGAAAGCTTTACCGGTTGTCCCATATCGAATTGGTAGCAAAATGCTACCTCTTTTCAAGTCCAGAGCTACTTATCAGGGCGGAATTCTAAAGCAATCGATCCTTCGCGGTACAAGCTGGAACGCCACACCTGTTTCGGTGCACTCTCTCCCGAGAATGAAGCCCCTTTTCCGACCCTTGGTTTTGGTCTGGATGCTGATGGCGTCCGCCGAGGCTGCAACCATCCCAGCCCGGCCTGGGTCTCCGGCCACCGCTCTCGATCGATACGTGGCCGCGCCCGATCCTTCCTTTCATTGGGAGGCAGTCAGTTCGACTCCTTTTCCGGGTGGCAAAATCCATACCATCGATCTCCTCTCCCAACACTGGAAAACCACCAACGAGGTGGACCATCCCGAGTGGCGGCATTGGCTCGTCGTCGTTGTACCCGATACCGTGGATACCGGCAGTGCTCTCCTCTTCATCACCGGCGGCTCCATCGGCAAGGAGGCACCAAAACCAACCCGGGAACTGGTCGAGGTCGCACGGGCCAGTCATTCAGTGGTGGCCGAATTACACCAGGTTCCAGCCCAGCCCCTGGTGCTGGGAGGGGACGGCCAACCTCGCTCCGAGGACGATTTCATTGCCTATACCTGGGACAAATTCCTTCGCACCGGCGACGAGACCTGGCCCGCCCGGTTGCCCATGACCAAAGCCGCCGTCCGGGCCATGGACGCTATCACCGCCTTTTGTGCGACACCCGCCGGCGGCTCCAAAACGGTCGATTCCTTTGTCGTGGCCGGCGGTTCCAAGCGCGGTTGGACAACCTGGACCACCGCCGCTGTCGACCCGCGTGTCGTCGGCATCTGCCCAATCGTCATCGATGTTCTGAATTTTGGTCGCTCCATGGAGCATCATTATCGGGCTTATGGCGAGTTTGCCCCATCGGTGGGCGATTATACCCGCCACCAAATCATGGACTGGATGGGGACTTCTGAAATGGAGGCCCTCTGTGCCATCGAGGACCCATACAGCTATCGCGCCCGGATGACCCTTCCGAAGCTCATCATGAATGCCACGGGCGACCAGTATTTCCTTCCCGATTCCTCCCAATTCTATTTTGACGAGTTGCCCGGCCCCAAATACCTCCGGTATGTCCCCAACGCTGACCATTCCCTATCGGGAAGTGATGCTTATCTGTCGGTTCTGGCCTGGCACGACGCGGTGATCCATCACCGAGCGCTTCCGAAATTCAGTTGGAGCTACGATTCGTCGGGTGGACTGAAGGTGTCCGCCCAGGACAAACCGGTTCAAGTGTTGTTGTGGCAGGCCACGAATCCGAAGGAACGGGATTTCCGTCTCGAGAAAGTGGGGCCGATCTGGAAGTCCTCTCCTGTCGAGGATACCGGCTCCGGTGTCTTTGTTTACACGGCAGCAGCCCCGCACCCCACCGAGGGTTGGTCCGCCTACTTCATGGAATTGACCTTCAATCTGGGTGGACCCGTCCCTTTGAAACTAACCACCCCGGTTCGGGTGGTCCCCGACACCCTGCCGCATTCGGCTCCCAAGCCGACTCCTCCCAAAGGTTACCTTCATCGGTAAGTCCTTGGACTCATTCTGGCCATGACCCCGGAGGAATGTCCCAATTGCGGTGCCGATGTTCCTCCGCGGGCACGGTCCTGTCCGGAGTGCGGAGCCGATGAAACCACGGGGTGGAACGACGACGCGATCGCCCAGCGCCTGGGTATTCCTACGGAAGGTTTTGATTACGAAGCATTTGTTGAAGAGGAGTTTGGGAAACCCCGGCGCACCGGGCTTGCTTGGTATTGGAAAGTCACCGGCGCGGTCCTCCTGCTCACCCTCCTCCTCGGATTTATGCGCTGGGGATGGCGCTAAAAATCCTCCGGAAGGCACCAAAAATTGACTTTGCCTCTGAATGCTCCCGACTAAGGTCCGCTCATGAGCAATCCCAATACGTCCTGGTCGCGATTCCAAAAGTACTACACGGAGTTCCCTTCCCTGGGGCTGGGAATCGATATCAGCCGGGTGGATTTTCCCGAGGAGTACCTCGGATCGATGGAGGAGCGGATCAAGGCCGCCTGGGCTGCGATGGAGGACCTGGAGAAAGGGGCCATCGCCAACCCGGACGAAAACCGAATGGTTGGGCACTACTGGCTCAGGAGTCCGGATTTGGCCCCATCTGCCGACCTGACGAAGGCCATCAGCGAGACCATTACGGATATCCAGAAGTTCACCGCCGAAGTCCACGAAGGAAAACGGGTGGGGCAGGGGGGCCCCTTCAAGAACCTGTTGATCATCGGCATTGGAGGCTCGGCCCTTGGCCCTCAATTTGTCGCCCGCGCCCTCGGGCATCCCTCCACCGACCGACTCCGCCCCTATTTCTTCGACAACACCGATCCCGACGGAATGGACAAGGTTCTCGCGGAATTGGATACCGAATTGGGACAAACTCTCTGCCTGGTGATTTCCAAGAGTGGTGGTACGCCCGAGACCCGGAACGGGATGCTGGAAGCCCGAGCTGCCTATGAGAAGGCCGGATTGAAGTTTGGTGCGCATGCGGTGGCTGTCACGGGGACGGGCAGTAAACTCGATCTGTACGCGCTCGCGGAAGGATGGCTGCACCGATTTCCGATGTGGGATTGGGTCGGGGGGCGCACCAGTGAAACCAGTGCCGTGGGGCTGCTGCCCGCTGCGCTCCAAGGATTGGACATCGTCAGTTTCCTGGCTGGAGCAGCCGCCTGCGACCAAGTCACGCGAAGCAAGGACGTGGCCCACAATCCTGCCGCGCAGTTGGCCTTGATGTGGTATTTCGTGGGCGATGGTCGCGGCACCAAGGACATGGTCGTTCTGCCGTACAAGGACCGTTTGGAATTGTTTTCCCGATACCTCCAGCAACTCGTCATGGAATCCCTCGGCAAGGAACGGGATCTGGACGGAGTGGTGGTCCATCAGGGAATCGCGGTGTATGGCAACAAGGGCTCGACCGATCAACACGCCTACGTCCAACAGCTCCGGGAAGGCATTGCCAACTTCTTCGCGGTATTCATCGAGGTTCAAAAAGACCGGGAGGGCCAAAGCCTCGAGGTGGAACCCGGTGTAACCAGCGGGGATTTCTTGACCGGATTCTTTCTGGGAACACGGACCGCTCTGCACGAAAATGGCCGTCAAAGCATCACCCTCACCATCCATGATACTTCGGCTTTCTCGGTGGGTGTCCTGATCGCTTTGTTTGAACGGGCGGTCGGATTGTATGCCCAATTGATTCATATCAATGCCTACCACCAGCCCGGTGTTGAGGCCGGTAAGAAGGCCGCAGCTACGGTGCTGGCGGTTCAGGCTGCCGCTGTCGCTTACCTGGCAGCCCATCCCGACCAATCTTTCTCCGCGCCGGAGATTGCGTCGGCCATTCAACAGCCCGATTCCGCCGAGACCGTCTTCAAGATATTGAAACATCTCTCCGCCAATCAGCGACGCGTGCGCACGACAAGCGGCACTGGGATTTCGGCCCGCTTTCAGAGCCTTCCCTGATAAAGGCATCTCTTCGCAGTTCCTGCACCCGAATCACTTTCTGGTATGACCATCGAGAAGGCACGGAAGGACGCCTTTGTCGTGGCTATATTTAACCTCGTCTTCGGGATAGTACTGCTACTAACCGTCCTCGTGGGTCGGATAAAGTACGGTCGATACCTTGATGGCATCGCACAGCAAGCCGGGCAGGAATCGACGAGTGCTCAATTAGTCAGAATGGTAAAAGCATTGGCCTTTAAGATGGTTCCTGCTTTGGCGGTGCTTTTATCATATGGAGGCTTTAGCGCTCTCACTTACCTAAGAAAAGAGAGATAATGAAAAGGGATGACCAGACGCGCTCCTGTGAGGCCTGCGGACGGCCAATTGGCTTATCAAGCGCGAAATGGGGAACCGAAGTGGAAGCGGCATCCTGCCGCTTTGGATTTGTGGCTGCGGATTGGGTGTGGTCCGAACCGCTGAACATGGCGCCTAAATTCCGGGCCTTCAGCCCTAAAGCCTCCAACCCGACTTTCCTGGGCCGTCGGCCCAGGCTGGGATGGATGCGGGCCGTTGGCCCTCGAAACCCAGTCGGAATTAAGCCGATTCAGTAAATCCACTGCAAGCGCGCCAGAAAGCTATCGGTGATTCCCTGGGTTCCAAACCGGTCCAGCCAGGTGTGGCTCCACCCAATGCCCGCCTTCCAACGGCGGGTGGCCCACCAGTTGAGACCGACATAGGTCTTGTCGAAGCTTCCCCCGCTGATTAGGCCCCCATTCAAATCCTCATGGGCAAACCGGAAGACCAGTTCCGGTGCCCCCCACCGGTGGGTTGGCATCACCCGACGGGCATATCCAACCGTCCGATCGTACGGTCGGGTCTCGCCGGTCAGTATCCAACTGCCCGTAAAGTAGTAGCCGTAAAACTCAGGGCTCCCGGATGTGGGAGCCTCGACCCATGCATGGTTGTATTCCGAAAGAATGGAAATCGGACCCTGATTCCAGAGGGCCTCCAGCCCCACGTTCCAGGCGTGGTCGGAAGTGAAGCTGCCGGTATCCAGATAATATTCACTGACGTTGGATTCCGGTCGGGCACGATACCGAGCTGTGTTGTTGTCGGCACCGGCATAGCGCCCGGATATTCCCAGATGGAGGAAGTTCTTGCCATCGGGTTGGTCCCAGACCAGGCCGGTCACGCGCGCGGAGGCGTCGGTGCCGCTCCGGTCTAGTGAGTCGACGGTCACCCACCAATCGTTGAACACCCCGGCGGAGGCGGTCATCCGGTGGTCGTCCCCGATCACTTGAACCACTTTCACACCGATGTTCCGGGAGAGAAAAAACGGATTCAGGATGCGCTCCTGATGCGGAAGGTTGGCGGCGTCGCCCACCATCTCGTAATCAAAGGTCTCCTTGGTTTTGCCGACGACGAGTTTGGTGGCCGGTCCGAAAATCGGGAAGGTGAATGACAGGTCGGTCAGCTCCCAAAGGTTCTTCGGATTGGTGTCAAAACCGTTGTACTCACCCGCCACGAGGTAACTGATCTTGTATGCCCGACCAAGGGTGCCGCGAAACATGGCCCGAAATCCGCGGAATTCTGTCTGATTATTCTGGCGCCCAACTTGGGCGACGCTGGTCGTGTCCTGGGCAAATGCGGTGTAGTCCGCAAGGATGACCAGACCCGGTTTCAGGGTGAACCACTTGGAATCAACGCTGGCTTCCTTCAGGATCGAGTCAGGAATGTCTGGGGCCACAAAAGGCCCGTTCGGTTCAGGGGCCGTCCCTGGTTCAAACTGACCTTGAGCCGGAATGTATTCGGATTCTGGCGATTGACCCAAGACCGCAATTGTTGCCAACAGCGACGGCAGGGCCAGCAGCGAACAAGAGCAACGATTGGTCCGATAAGAGGGGCGCGCAAACACAGTGGGTTTCATGGTGGACCTGCCGGGAATGGCCTCCAGTAAGGTCCTCGACCAAGATGTTCGCCTATGGTGCCCCTCTCAATCCCTAATTGAGCGCTTTGATGCGAACATTGCGGAACCCGACCTGACCGTGGTCTCCCTGAAGGAGGATGGGGCCGGGTTGGTTGGTGTTGTCATCCAATTCACCACCGGTTCCATGCTCCACGAGCACACCGTCGTGCACCTTGATGCCATTCAGGATGACCGTGACTTTTTGACCAACGATGCGTGCCTCGACCGTCTGCCATTGACCCGGCTTGCGGGCGGCAACCAGTGAGCAGGAGGCCACGTTGTAAATATCGCCATTCTTGCCTTTGTCATGGCCATCACCGGCATCATCGAAGATTTGGATTTCGTAGCGTCCCCGGAGATAAACACCGGAATTGGACTTGGGCGGAATTTGGTACTCGTAGCGCAGGATGAAGTCCTTGTACTTGGCTTCGGTCATCAAATCGGTGCCATGACCGCCATTCTCAAAATTGTTGCACAGCATGCCGTTTTGGACGTTCCAGGATTTCGGGCCATCCGCTGAGCGGAAGGTCCATCCGGAGAGGTCCTTGCCATTGAAAAGCAGCTTGAAGCCATCCTCGGCTTCGGACGGGCTCAAGTGATTGGCCGTGTCCAGGGGCTTGCCATCACCCGGGGCCAGGCCCAGAGCCCATTCGATACCACCGAGGATGTGCTTTTGGTAGGCAGCGCTGGACCAGACGTCTTCCCGATGACCAAGAGAGGTATAGAAGACCTTGCCGGTGCCGACGTCCTTGCACCAACTGACCGCGTGGTCGCCCGGGACATGGGTTTGGGGATGCTTGTCGAGGGTCAACAGGCCGTGGACTTTTGAGCGGTCGAATGACTTGAATTCATAGATTTCGTCAAAAACCGTGTAGATGGGGCCCAGATTCCGGGTGGCCGGATGGGCCGGGTCCTGGTTGTACGCGTCCACCTGCACCTGGGCACCGTGGGTCTTGAACTCACCACCCAGCAATTCGATGAAGCCGGGAAATCCGTGGAAGGTATCGCTGGCCGAGTGCATGCCGACGAAGCCGTGCCCCGACTTAATCCATTGGATGAATCCCTCCCGGTCGGGTATGGCCAGGTCGCCCGTGGTGTTGGCGAAAATCACCGCGTCAATTCCCTGAAGGTGACTGAGAGAAAGCTTTTCTTTGACGTCGGTGTCATCCGTTCCGTTGGGCCCCCCGCGAACATAGTCGACCACGGTGAATTCGCCCGACGTCTCGCCCAAGGTGGCGATGACATTTTCAGCGGTCGCGATCGAGCTATGGCGGAAGCCCTTGGTGGCCGTGACGACAATGACCTTCTTGGGGGCGGCTTCGACGGCCATCCATCCGGTCAAGGCAAGGGCGAGGGGCAGGTACGGGAATTTCATGAATGCAATGGGTGCGTGGCAGAGATTATCGAGAGTCGCCAGAAAGACGGCGGTGACGTGGAACACATTCATTTGGCCGACTCAGGCCTTCCGGAGCAAGCGGCGAATTTACGCAGACCCGGGATGGATGCCCTCCCCAAACGGGTCCGAGGGGTCCATCCAAAGCCGACTTTCGCCCGTGAGGTATGCCGTTCCGGTGATGGTCGGTTCGATGATTCCGCGGGACTCGTCCATCCACCGATAGCGACCGATGAACCGGCTTCCCAAAATGCTTTCCTGAATCCACGGCTCCATGGGTGCCAGTTTTCCATCCGCGGCGAGGCAGGCCAGCTTGGCACTGGTGCCCGTTCCGCAAGGAGACCGGTCGTAGGCCTTTCCAGGACAGAGGACAAAATTTCTGGAATTGGCGTCGCCCGACGGAGGAGTGCCAAAGAGCTCAACATGGTCAACCAACGGATACCCCTGGGCGTTGATCGCTCGTCGGATTTCCCAGCTTAGTCCAGTCAATGCCTCCACATCATGCAGTTCCAGGCTTCTGCCGTGATCGGACACCAGATAGAACCAGTTTCCACCCCAAGCCACATCTCCCGTGAACTCTTTTCCATCCGCGCACACCACCCGAACTCCGGTTGCGTGGCGATAACTCGGAACATTGGTGACGGAAACGGAGCCGTCCGTGTGAAGTTCGGCTGTCACCACCCCCACCGGTGTTTCCAGGCGATGAATGCCCTGCTGAATGCGCCCCAGATGGGCCAGCGTGATCATCACACCGATGGTGCCGTGGCCGCACATTCCCAGGTACCCGACGTTGTTAAAAAACAGGATTCCGGCGGTGTTGGCTGGATCGTTTGCCGGTCGAAGGACAGCTCCCACAAGAACATCCGATCCGCGGGGCTCCAGCATGATGGACCGCCGAAAGGCATCGTGGTCCCGTTGAAACCTTTTTAATTGGTCCTCCATGGGACCATGCCCCAGGTCGGGGCCGCCCTCGATGACCACCCGCGTCGGCTCGCCGCCGGTATGGGAATCAATGACCGTCGCCAAAGCCTGTAGATTCATGGAGTGGACCGGAGGTTCTGCGGAGAATGGACCCAAAACGACTACGCCACTTCCGACGCTTTACGCTTTTTGGAGGGCGGGGATGCTGCAGCGGATGCAGAGGGGGGCGGTTTTGCGGACCGGAGTTTGGGGCGATGAGCGATACCTGCGTCGATGATGGACAGGATCTTTTTGCGTTCCTCCCCACCCAGGATCAGGCGAGGTGCCCGAACCCATTCATTCCCCAGGCCCACCTCCTGGACCGCCAGCTTGATGTACTGAACAAACTTGGGATGGACATCGAGGTGCAGCAAGGGACTGAACCAGCGATACATTTGGCGTGCCTCTTCCCAGGCGCCTTGCCGCGTCAGCTCCCAGAAATATTGGTTCTCCTTTGGGAAGGCAATGCCGAGCCCGGCCACCCAGCCGTCGATCCCGAGGATGGCACTTTCCAAAACCAAGTCGTCCACGCCGGTAAACCAGGAGAACCGGTTCCCCAGAAGATTGTGCAGGTCGGTGATGCGGCGTGGATTACCACTGCTCTCTTTAACCGCGATGAAGTTGGGAACCTCGGCCAAATCCGCCAGCAGTTCAGGCGTCAAGTCATTGCCGTAACTGATCGGATTGTTGTAAATCATGATCGGCAGCCCGGTGGCCTTGGCCGCACCTCGAAAATGGGCCAGGATTTCCCGGGTATCTGGCGAGCGATAGCTCATGGGAGGCATCAGCATGAAGCCATCCGCACCCAGTTGTTCGCCCTCGCGCATGTATCGTCCGGCTTCCGCGGTGCTGGTTTCGGCCACCCCGCTGAGAACTGGAATCCGCCCGCGCACGGCCTCCACCATCGCTCTGAGGACCTCACGCTTCTCTTCCGGAGTCAGGGCCTGATTCTCTCCCAGCGATCCGAGCACGATCAGTCCGCGAATACCCGAGTCGATCAACACTTCCGCATGTCGTGCTGTGGCATCAAGGTCGATGCCGCCATTGCGCTTCATCTGGGTGGTGATGGCGGGAAATACGCCGTGCCAATGGGATTTCATTCGTCGCAAGTTCGTTGGTGCAGTTCGGGTCTCTACGGATGGAACAATCACGTCTCTGAGGTGCGTTGTTCCCTTGGCTGCCATTCTTGCAGCACGCTTCAATTGAACCAAGCCGATCGAGATAATTTTTTTCGCGAAAGGCGACAAGTTCGGGCAGGTTGGTCGCGTGGGTATAGGAGACCGGCAGGCAAACCGCAAGGACGTCAGCTCAATGACCGGTGGATTGGGATTGATGCCCGTTCACTCCACTTTGGTTGACCTGTACGACCACCTGCCCGACGTCGTCTTTTTCATGAAGGACATCGATGGCCGATACCTGGCCGTGAATCAATCCTTGGTGGATCGGGTGGGATTGCGACAAAAGTCCGACCTCATCGGTCGCTCAGCGCGCGAAATTTTTCCAAGCCCTTATGGAGACCGCTATTCGACTCAGGACGATTGGGTCATGCATACGGGAAACCGGATCGAGGACCGGTTGGAACTTCATTGGTATGCCCGCGGTCGGGCCGGATGGTGCCTGACGACCAAAATTCCGCTGCGCGACGACGATGGCCGGGTGGTCGGATTGGTGGGAATCTCCCGGGACCTGGGGGCACCGGGTGAGGCGGGCAAGATTCCAGCCGCCCTGGGAGAGGCACTCGATTATTTGGAGTCCAACTTTGGTGAAGCTCTAACGCCCACCCATCTTGCCGCCCGGGCAAAGCTTTCACCCGTTCGTTTTGCCCGGCTGATCAAGCGCATTTTCCGTCTGACTCCGAGTCACCTCATCACCCAGACGCGACTGGCGGCGGCGTCGCGGTTGCTGCGGGAAACCGACCGCCAGGTGGCCGAAATTGCCGTGGAATGCGGATTTTACGATCACAGCGCCTTCACCCGGGCGTTCCGGTCCGCCATGGGGGCGACTCCGACGGAATTCAGGAAGGCGGAGCATCGAGCGTTCCCCGCAACCGGGTTTGCATCCCGTCGTCCCTAATTTCCGACCATGAACCGGACAGGCAGACCATGCCATTGGATGTAGCGCAGACATTCCTGTCTACCAAATAACAGCGTTTCGCTACCTCCGAACGAACGGGCGAGGTGGTACGCGGGCGATGGTGGTCGAAATCGATATTGGGACTTGCAGGAGCGCATCCCTCCGGACGTAAGTCCCTCCGAAGGAGGGGCATCCAACGGAGGGACGCGCTCCCGCAAGTCCCCAATTACTGCCGGGATCATCCCCACTCCCAATCTAAAGGCACCTTTGTAGCGCGACTCCACCCCAGCCGTAGGCGGTCCAAATCACGCCGACCGCGTAATTCGGCTCAAGTTATATCCGGCCTGACTCCGGAGCGCCACAAGTGGAATGCTGCCGTTTCGCCGACGTTCCTGTCGGTTGAGGCAGGCCACGTCCCGACGCACCCGGATTCACACAGCGGCCCGGCAGGTTTGGAAACCTGCGCTTCGTCGCTTGTCGCCTCGCGGGAGCCGAAAGTCCCTTGCGGCAAACTGTAAGCTATTTCGGATACACGACACTAGGTGCTGACCGGTTCCAGGCCGGTCAGCACCACAACCTGGACCAATCCTTAGTACGAAGCCTGTGCTCCCTTGGTCTGACGCTTCTGCATCCAGGGCATCATGGAGCGGAGCTTGGAACCGACCTTTTCAATAGGGTGGTTCTCGCCCTCTTTCAACAGAGCGTTGTATTGGGGATAGCCGCTCTGATACTCCTTCACCCATTGCTTGGCGAATTTGCCGGACTGGATGTTGGTCAAGGCCGCCTTCATCCGCTTCTTCACGGAGGCATCGATGATCTTTGGCCCCACGGACACATCGCCCCATTTTGCCGTCTCGGAAATCGAGAAGCGCATGCCGCTGATGCCGGCCTCATTCATCAGGTCCACGATGAGCTTGAGCTCGTGCAAGCACTCGAAGTAGGCCATTTCCGGGGAATATCCGGCTTCAACCAACACTTCGAATCCGGCCTGCACCAACGCGCTGGCACCGCCGCAGAGAACGGTCTGCTCACCAAACAGGTCGGTTTCCGTTTCTTCCTTGAAGGTGGTTTCCAGAACGCCGGCGCGAGTGCCGCCGATGCCCTTGGCCCAGGCAAGTGCCACTTTTTTCGCCTTCTTGCTCGGGTTTTGATACACGGCGATCAGGCTGGGAACGCCCTTCCCCTCGGTGTACATGCGCCGGACAATGTGTCCGGGACCTTTCGGCGCCACCAGAATGACATCGACCTCGGGCGGAGGAACGATGGTCTTGAAATGAATCGAGAATCCATGGCTGAAAATCAGGGTCTTCCCTTTTTTCAGGTTCGGGGCGATGTCCTTCTCATAGGCCGCCGGTTGTTTGGTATCCGGAAGGGCCACCAGAATCACGTCCGCCTTTTGAACGGCTTCCGCCGTCGAGTACACCTCGAAGCCCTTTTCCCTGGCTACGGCGATGGATTTGGAGCCTTCGTACAATCCAATGATGACGTGCGCGCCGCTTTCCTTGAGGTTGAGGGCGTGGGCGTGTCCTTGGGAGCCAAAGCCAAGCACGGCGAGGGTTTTGCCTTGAAATACGCCGAGATCAGCGTCCTTGTCGGTATAGATTTTTGCCATAAAAACTGCGTTTCTGCCAGAGTGTGGAGGAAGGTTGCGTTCGGTCGGGTTTCTGAGGGTCAGTCGCGCGGAAGAGCCACCTGGCCGGTTCGAGTAAGATCGAGGAGACCAAAATCCTTCATCAGCAGGAGGAACTTCTCAATTTTCGATTCACTCCCGGTCAATTCGATGGTCACCGATTTGGGCTGAACATCGACGATCTTACCACGAAAGAGTTCGGTGAGTTGTGCGACTTCAGCCCGGTTGTCCGAGTCGGCCTGCACCTTGAGCAAGACCAATTCCCGATCAATGTAATCGCCCCGGCGGTAGTTGGTCACCTTGACCACGTCGATCAATTTGGCCAGTTGTTTGCAAATCTGCTCGACGGTGGGGTCATCGCCCCGGGTCACGATGGTCATCCTTGAAAGGCTTGAATCATGAGTGGGGGCGACATTGAGCGAGTCAATGTTGTAGCCGCGTCCGCTGAACAGGCCGGTGACCCGGGTCAGGACGCCGAATTTGTTTTCGACAAGGACGGAGATGGTATGGCGCATGATAACAGTTGGTGATTCGGGCGATGAGTCTTTTCCTGCTCCCGGAGGCGGACGCATCGCCCTGGCCAGCCCCCGAAAATCAAAAACCCGCGTTCATTGAGAACCGCGGGCGACTCGGAAGCCGGTGCAAAGCCGTCTGCCGCGTCAGCCCCCGAGGAGCCGTACTACGCTGCCAGTCAGCTTTCGCGCCGAATTCATTTTTCTGGAACTTAACGATTTGGGACAACCAGGGTCAACCGGATTCTGATGGCGATGCCATCGAGACCAATGGTTTTTTGAATCCGGACGGGGCCAAAATCGTTGTCTGGAAG
>CAITXU010000057.1 GCA_903896505.1 uncultured Verrucomicrobiota bacterium
ATGTGTTTCGCGGGGGCGAAGCCAATGGGCAGTCCGCAGGACCGGGGTGCCTTTAGAATGGAAAAGGTGATGATCCCTGCAACAACCAGGGACTTGCAGGAGCGCGTCCCTCCGGACGCAAGTCCCTCCTTCGGAGGGACTTGCGTCCGGAGGGACGCGCTCCTGCAAGTCCCTGATCAAATCGAGGCCACGCCAATGGAGGGAAACGTCCGACCTGGCAGGTTTTGGTTGCCACCCTGCCTCCGAATGGATTTGATTTCCCTATGAAGCGAATATCCTTCCTACGACGAGGAGCTCGCCGACGCCTCGCATATCGGCCTTTTCAGCGGCGGCAGCATCGCGTTGACCAACATCACCGACCTGGCGACATTCAAAGCCAGCAATAAATTGGTTTTCGTCAGTTATGGCAGCCGAGAATTGGGCAACAACCGCGGTGGCGATCCCAAGGCGAATGCGGAGGCGCTTCAGGCGGCGGGCATCAACAGTCGCTTTTATGTATCTCCTGACACGGCGCATGAGTGGCAGTCCTGGCGGCGCAGCCTTCACGAATTTGCGCTGTTGCTGTTCAAGCCCTGATCACCAATAACCGCATCCATTTTCCCGACCAACAACACCTCTCAGCGAATCGAAAACTCCATGAACACTTTTACACGTCTCTTTGCCGGCCTGCTCGCACTGAGCGGATGGATCATCCAGGCCGCCGATCCCAGCACGCCCGTCGGCGGGCCCCCCCCCCGGCGGCTGAACGTCCGCGCGGCGGTCGCGGCTTCGGAGGCCCGATTGAGCTCGGCCCGGACGACAAGGCGGCTTTCCCGCCTGTGCCTGCCGAATTTGACAAGACCCGGGACAACATTGCCCATGGCACCCTCGAGATGGTCGAATACGACTCCAAGTCCGTGGGAAACAAACGCAAAGCGCTCGTCTACACGCCGCCCGGCTATTCCCCCGGAACGAAATATCCGGTGTTGTACCTCCTTCACGGCATCGGCGGCGACGAGGAGGAATGGCGGCGTGGCGGGCAGCCCAATGTCATCCTCGACAACCTGATCGCGGACCACCGGGCCGTGCCGATGATCATCGTCATGCCCAACGGACGGGCTCAAGCGGATGACCGGCCCGGCCCCAACGCCATGGCCACCGCGCCCGCCTTCGGCCTGTTCGACAAGGACCTCCTCGGCAGTCTCATCCCGTTCATTGAATCGAAGTATGCCGTGAAGGCGGACCGCGAAAGTCGTGCCCTGGCGGGACTTTCGATGGGCGGCGGGCAGTCGCTGAATTTCGGCCTGGGCAATCTGGACACCTTTGCCTGGGTCGGAGGCTTTTCCTCAGCGCCAAATACGAAGCCGGCTGCAGAGCTCGTCCCCGATCCCGCGAAAGCCAAGGCGCAGTTGAAACTCCTCTATATATCCTGCGGTAACAAGGACGGGCTCATCCGCATCAGCCAGGGGGTCCACGCCTACCTGAAGGAGAAGGACGTTCCGCACATCTGGAACGTGGACGAACATGCTCATGACTTCCAACACTGGAAAAAGGCGCTTTACCATTTTTCGCAGCTGATTTTTTAACCACCGGGCAAATAATCCATGAAAAACCTGATATCAATCTTGGTACTGGTGACGGGTGGTCTGACATTCCTCAGCACCTTAGCCGCCTAAGGTCCGGACCGTCCGCTACACGTGCTTTATTTTGGACCCTCAAGCACCGGTGCCGATGGATTCACTGGCGGCGGCCGAACCAACTACGCCTACCTGCCCGGGCAGACGCTGGCTCCCGAGGAAATCTACTTTGATCAACTCACAGAGCCTTTGTACCTCATCGACTCCTATCTGAATCATTTTGATGCGGTGGTACAGGCCCGACCAGACAGCGACGTCGATGCTGCCCATCAAAAGCGGCTCGAAAGCTTCGCGCGCGACGGCCACGGGCTGATCAATTACACCGACGGCAAGCGTCCGACAGATGCAGTCCTGCGCGAAGCCGTCCTTGCTGCGGTAAACCGGAAGGCCAGGGCGGAATGGCAGGCATCGCTCGCGTCGCGTCCCCCGTTGAAGCGCCTGGATGGCGAGGTGCCCAACTACGAGCACCGGCCCGAGCCGGTCAAGTTCCAGGCCCCACTCGATCCAAAGGACAGTCTTCGTTACACGCAGGTTCCGGCGGATTTTGAGCTTCAGCTCTTTGCCTCAGAACCGGACGTGGTGAAGCCCATCTTCGTGGGGTGGGATGAGCGCGGACGCGCCTGGGTGATCGAGGCCCGTGACTATCCCCATGGACTCGTGGCGGAAGGAGAGCCGGGCCATGACGATATCAAAATCTGCGAGGATACGGATGGCGATGGCCGGGCTGACAAGTTCACCGTTTTCGCCGACCAATTTCTTTGATTTCAATGCTGTGCTGAAGAGCCAGAACGACCACGTGGCCGGCTTCATCGTCACCTACATTGAGTGCGACCGGGAAATTCCCCATGTGACCATGGCGGTCGCCAGCAACGATGAGGGTCGGATTTATTTCAACGGAGTCGATATCTATGCGTTCACCGAGGCACGCCCGCTCCTGCTGGACTCTGACAAAGGCCGGGTCACCCTGAAAAAGGGCACCAACGTGATCGTATTCAAAAATCTGAACGAGCAGAACAGCTGGCAGGGAGCCATACGACTGCTGGACAAAGGTGGAACTCCGCTGAAGAACATCCCAATCAGACGGCTGCCGTGAAGGCAGGAGGCTCCGGGTCGTCGCTGTCGACGAACGAGAAGATGAGATGCCGCTACAATTCGCGGATGTTGACTATCGAAAGCGAGGCCGGGTGACAACTGAGATAAATACAATACTGGCCGTTCGTTGCTAGCGAAGAGGTGGACCAGTCCAAGCCGCAGGCCGTCTGAACCGCCCCCGGACTAACAGGAACCACGCTACAGCTGTGCATTTAGAATGGACGAGGTAATGATCCCTGCAATAATTAGGGACCTGCGGGAGCGCTTCCCTTCGTTGGATGTCTCTCCTTCGGAGGGACTTGCGTCCGGAGGGACTTGCGTCCGGAGGGACGCGCTCCTGCAAGTCCCCATATCGATTTCTACCACCGTCGCCAGCGCAGGACCTCGCCCGTTCGTCCGCAGGTTGAGAAACGCTGCTATTTGGGAGCGCAGGACTATCTGCGCTATGTCGCGGTTGGGGGGAGTTGGTTGATGAAGAACTATAACTCCAAACCTTGAATCCCAGTGGGTATTATCGGAACCGGACTTGAAGATAGGACGAAATCAAGGTGGCGGCTCAAAGCCGGTTGGATGCGCTTATTAATCCAGTGACTTCGAGCACGCCACCTTGGGATTACTCCTGCAAGCACATTAGGCTTAAAGGTTCATCAGACCAATAGGGTAATGTCCTGATGGAGGCCGCCGGGTTCCTATTACTTTGGTCCGATTTCGCTGGGGGATCGTTTTCCCCCAGGAGTGGAGACAGACGAGATGGGGAGGCAATCGAGACGGCGTCGCCACCAGACCGATTTCCAAACGGCGCTCCTCCAAGGCCTCATGGATTTCATCTTCGGTGCCTTGAGTGATGTGCAGTGCCACGTCGGGATGGGTCTTTCGGAACGGAAAAAAGAATCCCGCGAGATAGCGCCACGCGTCTTCCGACGCGACGAGGACATATCGCTGAGTGTGGTTTTTGCCCAGCCCTTAACACCCACGGATCGAGTTGCCGCAGAGGAGGCCCGGATCAGTTGCCCGACAGATGCCATCCAGCGACAATGATGTCGGCGTGGGTTTTATCGGCGAAATGGCAGCAGCCTCACAGATCGTTCCCTGTCGAAGGCTGAATAGAGAAGGCGCTGAATCGCATGGGGGCGTGATCTGGTCCGCCCCGGCCTGGCAGGAGCCTCGCTATCAAGGTGCCTTTAGACTGGGAGCGGTCACTCCATCGTCGGTTCCACAGAAGACAGGTTGTTCACGACGACCCTGGCTGGACGAAGAATTTTTGTTCCACGTCTGTACCCACGCTCCACCACCTCCAGCACGGTTCGATCGGGCCGACTGGAGTCCATGCGTTGGGCGATTGCGTCGTGTCGGTTTGGGCTGAACGTCTGCCCGATCATTTCGTCACTTTCGATGTCATGACGAACCAACAACTGGCGGAGCTGTTGAAGGGTCATTTCGACGCCTTGAAAGAGCTGGCTTGAACCAACCGGTGCGCCTGATGTCACCGCGCGTTCCAGATTGTCCACGACCGGCAATAGCTCGCCAATGAAGGCGTCCTTTTGAGCCGCAGCCCGGGCATCGGCATCCTGTCGACTTCGCCTCCTGAAATTCTCGAAGTCAGCCGTCAACTGCACGTTGAGGTCTCGTAGGGCGGCAAGTTCCAGGAGAACCGATTCCCCATTTTCGCTAGCTGGCTGTGGGTTCCTGCCGGTTTGTCCCCGAGGAGGTTGCTCTGAAGTTGTGTTCATGGGATCATTGGGGACACCTTTTTGCCAAGTGGCATGGGACTACAAGGGACTGCCCCATTATTGATGGCGATGAAATCGATGAAACCTCGCTCGACATCGGTATGTATCAACTTCACGTGCACTAAATCTCCGACCTTGAGTCCCAGATAGCCGAGCGTCAGTCGCCCCTCGGCAGGTGGTTGAACCAGGCGCACCCAGGTCCCTTTATCCGATGCTCCGGTGACAACGCCATCGAATGACTCCCCATTTCGTTTGGAGAGCAACAACGCTGCGGCGGACTTGCGCATCCGCCGTTCGACCTTGATCGCATCCAGCTCCCCTTCAGTACACCGCCTGGCCAGTTCGGTCAGTTCAGCATCCGTGTAGGGCGACGGAACTCCAAGAAGTGCGGCTTTTAGTAGTCGTTGGGTCAATAAATCGGGATAGCGACGGTTTGGTGCCGTGGAGTGGCTATAGTCACGGATGGCCAGCGCGAAATGTCCCGGGGGCTCAGCTCCGGGCAGATCAACCGCATATTCGGCACGCCCGATCAATTTGACGACCGCCAGTGAAAGATCGGCAAATTGATCAGGAGACGCTTTACGCCGCCTCTCGAGAAAACCTTCAAGTGCCACGGCATCCGGCGTCTCCGGCAGCTGTTCGCCCGACTCCAAAGCCAGAGCCACGATTCGGTCCCATTTTTGGGGTGGTCTCAGGACTCGGCGAATCGAGGGGGATTCTTTTGCTGAAAGGAAATCGGCGGTCCGTTGGTTGGCTGCGATCATGAACTCCTCAATCAGCTGCGTCGCCCGGTTTTTCCAATTGGGCTCCAGCTCAATCATGGCATCGCCACGAAAGACTGCTTTCGGCTCAATGGTTTCAAGTCCGAGTGCACCGTGCCGTTGTCTTAAGCCAGCGGCCTTTTGGGCAATGCTGTCCTGAAGCCGTAGGTTGGCGGCCAATGCGGGTGCGGCTGATATCCGGTCCGGAGCGGCCGCTTCGCCGGCGAGCCAGTCGCCGACACTTCTGTAGGCCAGTTTGGCGTGATTACGAACAACAGACCGGTAGTGCTCCGAACTTGAAATCGAACCATCGGCTGCAAAGACGATGTCGACCACCAAGGCAACCCGATCCTGGCCTTCGTTCAGCGATGTCAGGCCGGTGGACAATACTGTCGGCAACATTGGAAAAACTTGTGACGGAGTGTAAACCGATGTGGTGTTATGGGCCGCATGCTCGTCAATGGCGGAGCCTCTTGGAACCAATACATCGACATCGGCCACGGCAATCAAAATGCGCACCCGTCCATCATCCATGGGTATGGCAACGGTGATCTGGTCCAAGTCGAGTGAATCATCGTTATCGATCGACGCCCACGTCAGAGTCCGAAGGTCGCGCATTCCTGCTTCCGACTCTGCGGGCCTATGGATTGCAGCCAGTTCGTTCAATTCCGCCGGTGGAAAGTCCGGTTCGAGTCCGCGTTCAATCATCGCCCGATGAGCGATCGTCGACAACAGGACTCGATCACTCATGGGCGCGGAGACAGGTTTTCCCGGCTGGACGCGGGAGACATTTTCACTGGCACCGCGAGTATTCATGGATTCGTTGCCGGTAGGTGTCCGTCCTCCCGTCGGTGCATCAGACGACGCGGATTGCGCCGTATCGGGAATGGTTCTTTTAATCATTGGACTTGGAGGATTTCTTCCTGGAATCCAAGGCAGCATCAGCCGCTCCCTCTTCCTCAAGTTGCTCACGAACACTTCGTCCGTCGTCATCCTCGTCCACGCTCGAATTTACCGGAAATTCCACTGCCCTTGAACCAGGCACGGGATTCCATCGGTCAGTCTCCGGGGCTGATTCAAGCAGTGCTTCGTTCTTGTCAGCGTCCCGATCCTGGTCCAATTCCAATCCGACCGGAGTTTCTGGCAGCTCTTTTGTGGCGTAGTCGGCATCGATGGGCGGGGATTTGTCAAGGTGAGGGAATTTTTTCATGTCCGTAGCGGATGCCTGATTTTAGTTGGATCGATTCACTCCAAACCGGTTGAAGTGGAATTGACAGATGGCCTAATGGATCGTGGACCACGGATGCCCGGAGCTCGGGATTTATTCCGTCCACTCCAAGTCCCGACCCACTCCGGTAACCTCGACTAGGAAACCATTGCGACGCCATGGGGTCTTCCCCCACCCTGCCCTGCAAACCTGAACCTAAACGCCCCAGGGGACCTTATTCCATGGCTCAAAACCATCCTTACTACATCTTCCTTGCGCTTTTAGCGGCGTGCAGCGCCTCTGCCAGTCCAAATCCCCTTCCTGATGACCCGGCGTGCACCGCGACGGACCGGGTTTTCATGTCGCGCGCCTTTGAACTGGCCCGTCAAGGGGTTGCTTCCGGGAACGGCCCGTTCGGCGCCGTTTTAGTCAAGGATGGGAAGGTGCTCGCGGAATACCACAACCGAGTGCGAACCACGACCAATGTGACGCAACATGCCGAGACGGGGCTGATTGCCACCTTCAGCCCGAAGATGGACCGGGCAACCTTCGCCGCATCCACGCTCTACACGAGCAGCGAGCCGTGCACGATGTGCTGCGGTTCGATTCGTTTTGCTGGAATCGGGCGGGTGGTCTATGGCGTGACGGAAAGCCAATTCGAACGGATCATTACGGGGACGGACGAAACGAATCACCTGGGAAGCAAGGAGGTGTTTGCCCGAACGGCACCTCAAGTCAAGGTTTTGGGACCACTCATGGAGGCCGAGGGATTGATTGAGCACGAAAAGTATTGGCCGACCCATTCGAATCCGAGTCGGCCGCGAACCAATGGAGCGTCCGGTCGATAGACACAAACGCTTCCGGCAGGATTGCCAATATTGGGTCGTTCAATTCCATCAATCATTACCACTCAATCGTAAACGGTAGAATTTCACTCTTTCGCCGGGAACAATGCCGAGGTCCAGTTCGCCTTCTGAGCCATCAATCGTGCGGACATCCGTCCAGGTATGGAGGTTGACCGTTTCCTGTAATACCGGATTGGAAGAGCAACCCGGACGGAGACGAAGAACCGCCCTATTTCCCTCCACATGGATTCCGACAAGATCGGCGCAGCCACAATCTGGACCAGCTACAGTCAGAAAACCCGTTTGAGTATTCACAGGCAGTAGATGTGTCCGGCGGCTGAGGGTTGAGCTTAGAATTCCATTGGTTCGCGCCACAACGACAGTATTCAAAATGGCCTCCGTATCCGAAGGTAGGATGCCAATAGCAAAGATGACCGTCTGTTGGTTACGTTGAATATATCCAAAATTCGGCTGACCGTTGTTAAACCTCATGCTTGAGTCCAATATCTCGAATCCATCGGAAACAACGTTAGTGACGAACACACCCGAGGCCGCGCAGCGGCCATTATTGATCACCCTCGTAATCAGCGATGTTGCCTTGCACTTCGTCGTGGGTTGCGGCAGATCGGCAAAATCAAGATTCAGGGTCGTGCTGATATTTTCACAGTTGTTTCTTAGCAACCACTTGATCGTATTCAGGAAGAGGTTCTTCCGTTGTTGGCCCGAGTTTGCATCTCCAGGCGTCACAAGGAAATTCTGGCTCACCCGACGGACGTCACCGTTCTGCTCGCTATCGAACGATGGAATCCGGACGATCATGGGAGAATCGGAACGGGCACGGGCACGGACTTCGGCAGACGGAGTGGCTACACCTGTTCTGACGGGCCTTGGATAGTCAAAATCATTGACATGAGATGTGTCCGATCCTCCAAGTTGGAAAAGTTCATTGATGCGGTCGGTTGGAATGCTTCGAATGACGGTACCGGGAGGAGTGATCGAAGAATCCGCTATGAGCCCCGACAATTCCGTCCACTTGGATCGCGTTTCTTCCCCAAGAGCAGTGGTAGTTAAGGGGACATCTTCACCAATAAGATAGAACGGAAGACCGAACTTCCACGCACTCCAAAACAAGTTCACGTCGGCGTTTGAGAGGCCCGCCTCCGATCGCCCCAAACCATCCCATACGATGAGTTGAAAGCCGGAAAGATACTCGAGTGAAAGCCCCGAAGGATTCGCCACCACCACAACCGGAGGATGAATGTTAGGCGTGTTGTCGTCATAGAATCCAGTTTGGACCACCACGTCTGAGTCCCTAATATAGGACACCAATTTATCGATTTCGTCCGACGTCGACTTATGAAGGACCAGGATATCGCCAGGAGGTTTGTTTTCTGTTGAGAGGATGGCAATTCGAAAACTTCTCGAAAACGTGTCGACGCCCCCATTGGCGGTACCGCCATCGTCTCGGACGGTCACGGTCACCACCGCAGTACCAAACGCCAGGGGCCGTGGCTGCCAGCGCAGTTCGCCCACCGTATTGGGCGTGGTGTACACAATCCCCAGGGTTGAGAACAACTCCGGACGGTCGGTCGCGACCGTCAGGTTCAATGCCTGCACCTCGTTGGTCGGTCCTGCGCTAATCCCGCTCAATCCAATGCTCTGGACGGGGCCATCCTCGGGTGCTTGCACGTCGGCAATCGGGTCCAGCGTCGGAGCATCATTCACCGGTAGGACATGGATCGGGAGCAACCGGGTCGTTGTGGCCTGTCCATCAAAGACGCTGATCTGGACCACTGCGTCCCCAAAAGCGTTTGTGGCCGGATGCCACCGCAAATGCCCGCTGGTCGCCGGTGAGCTGTAGTCCACCGTCAGTAGGTCCAACAACTCGGGATGGTCCGCCGTTGCGGTCACCATCAGTGCCTCAACCTCATTGGGTGCCCCCGAGTCGATGCCGGTCAGCGGGGTATCCTGGATTGGCGAATCTTCCAACACAGTGACCTCGGACGGTTGATCCAGGTGCGGCGGATCATTTACAGGAATGACATAAACATATACTACAGCTGTAGCAATCATCCCGGTAGAATCGGCCACGGCTAACTGAACCCGGGCAAGACCATACTGATTGGGAGCGGGCGTGCACACGAGCCAACGATCCGCACCTGAGCCCGAAAGGACCAGATTTTGATTCGGTACCAATTCTTGATTATCGGATTCAGCGGTGAGTCGAAGAATACTGGGATCATCCTCCGCGTCGCCAACGTGAATGGGAATCAAATCTGTCGGGGTATCCTCCAAGGTGTAGGCCTCTGCGGGGGCTTGAATGGTGGGAGGAAGAGGATCAACGATGACTTGAACGGGATAACTCGGGGTACTGCTGCATCCGTTAAACGCAACCACTTCATAAGGCCCAGCATCATCCAATTGGGCCCGATTCAGGCACAATTGCGGGCCATATCTGTTCGGAAGGAACACACCCCATTTCCGCCACTGATATGAATCGGCGTTGGAAGCGCTGGCGTTCAGACAAATCGATCCTCCGTGCACCACATGAATCACTCCGGGGCCAGGTTGCTGGGTAAAAACCGGTGCCGGCCCGGGAAAAACAGCGGTCTGAATAGCTCCGGCAGAGATACTCGAAACGTTATACGAAAGCGAACCAAGACAGGAACGGAACAGCTTCACAACTCCGCCGTTGCTGACTTTGCCGCCTCCACCCAGGACATTAATTTGCCCTATCATGTTGATCGTGGTGGCATGCAACAAGACGCCACCGCCTGCTCCGACACCACCCAGTCCACCAAAGCCCCCATCTTGCGAGCGATTGTCGTCCTTATTACCACCAACGTCAGTGGCTCCTTTGCCGACGGGGCCTTTGTCGCTACTCTGGGACAATCCGGCATCGCCGCCGTCTCCTCCTTTGCCGGCCCGACCTTCGTCGTACGGCGCATCATGATGATAAGGCCTCGCATCTTGTCCCTTATGGCCATTCCCTTCCAGCTCTCCGGGTAACAAAATCCTTCCGTCCATGATAATTCCAAGGTCGGCCCAAAGCTCAAGGCAGCCGCCACCAGAACCACCGGCTCCACCGCCGCCACCTCCACCGCCACCGGAATTGCAATTATATGAATTCCCTCCTGCGCCGCCACCTCCTCCACCGCCGCCGGAGCCCATCCACACGTCTGTGCTATCCGCAACACCCGGTAGAAGTCCAGTGGACATCGCCCCTGCATATCCACCATCCCTACCCGGATCACCATCCCCACCACGCGGTTCTCCGCTATTGGGTTGGCCCGGCATTCCGAGACCACCAAAAGTGATGCTGTTCAACCCCAACCCAGGGGCTCCGCTCCCTCCCGGGGCACCTGCATCGCCGCCTGCCTTTGCCCCATCGGAACCAGCTTTGCTTCCACGAGCCCCAGGTCCACGCAGCCCTTTTGGTCCAGGCGTTCCCCCATTTGCTTGATCTCCACCTCCACCGCCTCCACCGCCTCCACCGCCGGGATAACCAGCGCCGGTACCGTCGATGGTGGAACCTGCTTGCAGGACAATTTCACGGGCCCTGATGGTCAGGTGCCCGGCATCGGGCGCTGTGTTCTGGTCAAAAGGCTGGATGGTTAAGGTAACATTTGGGTTTAGAATAAAACGTCCAATGTTTTTATGTAATCCTGAAACCGTACCGCTGCTCGGCACCCAATCATTTCCGCGATGATCGGTCTCACCTGCCTGACCTGGTAGAAGGATCGCCATTCCCATGACGACAAACCAGAACAACCGACGGCTGGCCACTGCGGCATATGAACCTTGCGACCATGACAAGAAGCCCAAAACAGCGGAGAAGACATGACCGGATCGATATCCCACGTTCAGCGGCGGCTTACAAGCCCTATTCAACGACGGATATCCGTTGGCAGTCTTTGATGATTCTCTCAACCTAATAGGACCTAAAGTGGCTCGAATTGGTGCTTCTTTTTCTCTGATCTGCATTCGAGTGGCAACATTTATTTGTGCCTGTTTTTAGCTCTGGAATTTCAGCCAATACCGCCGGAGTCCCCAAATGCTGATGCCTGGCACGGTCTATCTTTTGGCTCGGTTTTCGACCGCCGTTCCATCAATGAGTTTCCTACGTAAAATGCCCATGGAATTGCTAAGAAATGTCCCTATGATGTTCCTGCATGCATTCGGAAGACTGGGTGAAAGATCAAGGCGATCCTCCTGCCGGTGCTTTTTATGGCTTCTAGCCAAGGGAATACCATCGGCGATGCCCTCCCCAAAATCCGGCCCAGCAAAACGGCAGTCCAGCCAGTCCGCCGTCCGGGCATCAACTTTGAGAAGCTGGTCGAAGGCGGAACCCGTCCAACGGGACTAGTGTCCTGGAACAGAAAGTTCGATTTGCGGATGGGCGGCCGTCAATTGAAATCCATCCCGGGTCAGGAACAGATGGGTCGAATCGTCAAAGGCGATGTCCACCGACATCCCAGAAAGGTGCCACTGATCCGTGTTATGCCAGGCTGTCCAACTTAAAACGAAGACGCCACCGGGTTGCAGGCGGTTCTTTTCGACTGGAATAACGACTCTCAGCCCGAACGGACCATTGACCGTTCCGTTATTAAACTTGCCATACGATCCCGAAGCGGCAGCAACCGTATGACCGGACGCGTCATGGAGCTTCATTTCGATATGACTCTCCGCCCGCTTGTCATCGTCGCTGGTGTAAAACGTCACGTTGATTACCCTCAATTGCGCCACGGTAGATGCCTTTCAGTTCCAGTTTTTGCCTACGCCCTAAGTCGAGACCACGGAACCGGTGCAGCACCCAATTGTCAAGGGATGAAATTCTGAGGACTTCCTCCCGCACTGGTGCCGGATGCGCCGTGGAGGATTTGATTGCCACAGGTCTCGAAGCAGCTTATTGACGGAATCCAACATGAAGGCTCCTTTTCCAGCAGTCCTTTCCATTGCATTGGGGTTGGGACAGCTCATTGCCGACCCAGCATCCGACCTCCAGGCAGTGCAGGGCCATTGGAAACCAACCCGAGCCGAAATCGCCGGACAACCCATGCCCGACGCCTTCGTCCAGTCGGTCCACCTGAATCTGTCCAACGGAAAGTACGAGGTTTTGGTCGGTGAAAAGCCGGACCGAGGCACTTACACCATCGATGCGTCCTCCACACCGAAGCGGATGACCATCGTCGGGACTGAAGGCCCCAATGTCGGAAAGACGTTTCCGGCCATCTACGACATCAAGGCCGACACCCTGCGTATCTGCTACGACTTATCCGGAACCAAGGCTCCTGGGGAGTTCAAAACCATCCCGGGCACCCGCCTCTACCTGGTGACCTACCGGCGGAGCAAAGACTAGCTTCTCTGATTCCCTTGGCTGAACGACTCTTGTAAGGTGGCCGACCAACATGACGGATAACGTAGCCGCACGACTTGCCGAGGACCCATGGCGGGTATTTCGGATTATGGCAGAGTTCGTGGAGTCGTTCGACACCCTCTCGCGGACCGGTCCTGCGGTGACCATCTTTGGTTCCGCACGCACCAAGCCGGAGGACCTCTACTATCAGGCCGCCCGCGAGATCGCCGAAGGACTGGCCCGCGAGAACATCGCGGTCTTGACCGGAGGTGGACCCGGCATCATGGAGGCGGCCAATCGCGGAGCAGCCAAGGTCAAGGGAACACCCAGCATCGGCCTGAACATCGAACTGCCGAACGAACAAAAGGGAAATCGCTATGCCAACGTGTCCGTCAATTTCCACTACTTCTTTACCCGCAAAGTCTGTCTGGTGAAGTACAGCATGGGGTTTGTGTACATGCCGGGGGGATTTGGAACATTGGACGAATTCTTTGAGGTCCTGACGCTGGTTCAAACCCAACGAATTCCGGCTTTTCCCCTCATCCTCTTCGGCACCGGGTTCTGGCGGGGCCTGTTCGATTGGATTTCCTCCACCCTCGAGCCGTCGGGGATGATCTCGGTGGGCGATTTGGACCTGGTGCGGGTGACAGACGACCCCAAACAGGTGGTCGAGTGGATTCTCCACTACCGACGGACCGTGGGTGTTCCCGAACAGATTCCCCTCGCCTTCCGGTAAGGGACAAATGTGGCTGCCAGGCCGTTGTTGTTGACGGCATTCCGGCTAACCTTGGCCCCAGGTGTATCACGTCACACAATTGGATAGCGGGTTGACCGTCGTTTCGGCGGCCTTGCCGCACATGGCCAGTGTCGCCTTGGGAGTTTGGGTCGGTGTGGGCGGACGCTACGAAACCGCGTCACAAAGCGGGATTTCGCATTTCATCGAGCATTTGCTGTTTAAGGGCACCCGACGCCGGAGCGCGGCAGAGATTTCGCAGGCAGTCGAGGGTATTGGCGGATACCTCAATGCCTTTACCGATGAAGAGCACACCTGCTTCTACGCCCGGGCTAGGGCGGACCGGTTGGGCATTCTGGTCGATGTGCTCCTCGACATGTACCTCGATTCCCGCTTCGCCCCGGCAGAAATCACCCGCGAACGTTCGGTCATCAAGGAGGAAATCTTGATGTACCGCGACCAGCCCGCCGAACAGATTCACGATCTGCTCAACGCCCTTCAATTCCCGCGGCATCCGCTGGGTCGCCCGGTCATTGGCAGCGCCAGAACGTTGGACACCATCGGACGGCCTGAAATCACCGAGTACCTCCGACACCATTATGTTGCTGGCGGCACGGTCATTGCCGCTGCGGGTGCCGTGGAACACGAGGCTCTGGTGGAATTGATCCGGCCCTGGACGGATCGATTCCGACCGGGAAATCGTCCCAAATTTTCCCCAGCACCCGCGCCGGCAAGCGCACCATCGGTCCGCGTGGTCCAAAAGTCGGTGGAACAGGCCAACCTGGCCCTGGCCATCCGGGCCTGCTCCCGTCATTCCCCCGACCGTTTTGCCCTGCGCCTGTTGAACGTGATCCTGGGAGAAAACATGAGCTCACGGCTCTTCCAGGTCGTTCGTGAACGGCACGGGCTCACCTACAATATCCAAAGTTCGGCCAGCTTTTGGGATGATTGCGGGGACCTGGTGGTCACAGCGGGACTTGCCCCCTCGGAAGTGTCGAAAACCATTCGGTTGGTCCGGAAGGAGATGGACCGGTTGTCGACGCGGTTGACGGGTCAGGATGAATTTGAACGAGCCCGGGACTACGTGCTGGGACAGTTTGATCTTCACCTGGAAAGCACCGAAAACCACATGATGGCCCTGGGAGAAATGTGGCTGGGGTTTGGCCGCCTGGTCCCGCCTCAAGAGACCCGGCGCGAGTTATCGGCGGTCACGCCGACGGATGTCCGGCGGGTGGCCCGGGAATTCTTCCGTCCCGACCGGCTGAGCCTGGCGGTGATCACCCCCCGACCTCCCAAGGAAGCTCTGGAATCCATTTTGGTCGAAGGTTGAAAAGACCACCGGGACCGAGGTGGCCGCCCTCCCCAGTAGCCGTCCGTCAGGCGGCGCTGATCGATCGGGAGAACCCATCCCGATTAAAGAGGACCGTCCTTTCGATTCGCGCTGTCGCAGGTCAGATGGGCCATCGCTCCGCCGATCACTCCTTGAACGGGTTGAGGCCGGGCAGAGTTTGCGCCGACTCACCTGCGGCGACTACCGGTATCACGGGGGCCACGGCCCCGTAGCCGTCCGTCAGGCGGCGCTGATCGATCGGGAGACTCCATCCCGGAGGATGAGGACCATCGTTTCGCTGCTCTGTGACGACGATCTGGCGACCGCGGACACGCCACAACGTAGCGCAGACAGCCTTTTCTTGCAGGCAACCGATTTTATCCAACCGGTCGATTCAAACGCACACCGTTGAATCAGAGCCAAATGGGTAGGGCGATCCTCGTGGCGAGCCGTAGCGGTCCGAACTACCTTCCAGTCGGGTTTTAAGCCGCCCCGAATTTACAGAAGTCTCGCAGCCGAGGTGTCTTTAGAACGGGTTCGGTGATGATCCCTGCAATGATTGGGGACTTGCAGGAGCGCGTCCCTCCGGACGCAAGTCCCTCCGAAGGAGGGACATCCAGCGGACGGACGCGTCCCGCCATAGCGGGACAAGTCCCAAAATCGATTTCGACCACCGTTGTCGCTGCACGACCTCGCCCCTTCGTCTGGCGATGGGGAAACGCAGCCCCCCGTAACGAATCGTCGCTGCACCACTGCCACCGGTCTTGCCACTTCGCCTCTATCCCTGAATCTCCCTCACGATGAGTCAATTCTTGAAGGGTCTGGCACTGGTGGTTCGCGATTACGACGAGGCCATCGCCTACTACTGCGGTGTACTCGGGTTTACGCTTGAGGAAGACACCGCGATGGGAAACGGCAAGCGCTGGGTGGTGGTCGCACCTCGTGGTGCCCGGGAATGTCGACTGATCCTAGCTCGCGCCAAGAATGAGGCCGAAAGGACCGCCGTGGGCAATCAGGCCGGAGGACGGGTCTTCCTATTCCTCCATACCGACAACTTCGAGGCGGATTACCGGCGAATGCTCCAGAACGGGGTTCAATTCGTGGAACAGCCTCGGGAAGAGGAGTATGGACGGGTGGTCGTCTTTACCGACCTCTACGGAAACCGCTGGGATATGGTGGAACCCAGGGTCAATCCCCCCACCACACCTTGATGCAGTTGGCTGAATTTTCCGGCTGCCAATGCCGGGATGGAAACTGGAAACGAGCTGCCCGGTCGGGATGGTCGCAAGTTCCCTTCAAAAAGACCTGCCGAGCTGACCAAAACCTTTTCGGAAAAAGGTTTGCCACCTCTGCGGTATCCCGGTATCTCTTAACGCCGGTCGCATCCGTAGCTCAATTGGATAGAGCATCTGACTACGGATCAGAAGGTTCAAGGTTCAACTCCTTGCGGATGCACCATTTTCAGTCAATCGGCGGTCATAGTCTCGGATGAGATCATCGACCAATTGCGCTGCGGACCGTTTCTCCCAAAAACGGGCGTACTGTTCCGCCTGAATGAACTCCGGAAGATCCAAGTGGTCCCGTCGAATCTTAACTGGCAGGGCGATGGTTTTGCCCTCATCGACAGCGGCGAAGATCTGGCGCAGTTCACGTTTGCAGTTCCCACTCGCAAAATACGCAGGTGACAACAAAGGGATGGCAATTGGGCTCTTCGCAAGCCTGTTATGAATCTCCTCGATCCACGGCCTGCCTGTGGGGATGGAGTAGCCATCTCGATAATCAAAGACCGTTTGGAACCGCTTCTTTAGCTCAATCGAGACCTCTTCAGCCAAAGAACAGTCCTCGCCGGCATAGCTCAGAAACACCCGCTCCTGACGTAAGGCAGCGGAACTGAAATACTCCAACGCCTCTGCCAAGAGATTCATGCGTTTCAGGGGTACCTGAAGTGAGACAATTCGGTCATGGATACCTGCCTTCAGCATTTTGGCGTCGTGCCACCGAACAATATCCTTGGGATAACCCGTCTCGAAATTACCAAACAGAGTCGACTCAAACGGGGATGCTTTCTCGTTTGATGTGCAGAGAAGTCGAAGCATGGGAATACATTGGCCATGAAGATAGGACGGGATGCCAGTTTCTACAAAAGGCGCTCCTATGTCGGTCACAACCCATTCAACCTGCTGTAGTTTGGAATGGAGGAGGAGGCTTAACTCTTGAGGAGCTACGCAGTCGACAATCTGATAGCCATATTCTGCCAACTCTGATCTAATGATTCTTCGCTCCTCCTGACCGTAAGGCGTTTCCGAATCGGGAAGGATGACGGCAACATCATTGACCACGGGAGGCACGATCGGTCGAAGACTTTGAAACTGGATAAACGCCTTAACCTCCGCCATGAACTCCCGGGCAATGCGTCGATGAATTTCAATGCTTGGTTTCCCCCCAGATGCCTGAATCTCAAGAGAGTTGAAAGGGTAGGCTCGAATCGAGGGGGGACATTTGAGAAGCCGACCATATTGTTGATCAAAGAATACAACGGATGGCTTTCCGGCTCTTACGGCAATATCCAATTCCAATCGAAAGTACTGGGATGCCTTTCTCAACTGCGCAGGGGATGGAATCTGTCCGTTGAGTTCTGGTATGGGATAGACACCAACAAATGCGTCCGAATTTCGAATGCTCCGTTCCAGTCGAGTGACACATGTGGGACCTTCGCCAGCGTCCAGATCAAACTGAATCTCCCCGAATTCCGAAAACAGCTTGAAGAAGTAAAGGTTAAATTCAGGCGATTTGTACCGATGGCTCCAAAATACATGGACACTGCTCAAATCGTTCATCATTTCAGAAAAACTCCCCTATTCTGTTGTGATAAGTCAAGATCGTCCGAGTCAGCAAGACAACATGGCAGGCGACATCTTTCAGAATCCGAATCTGGACTGCGATAGACCTACTCCAGTGTAGGATTTCCAGGGACTTGGTTAGGCCGCGGTTGGTTGGGCTCAACGAACCGCTGGTATAGTCGCAGACGCTTTTTGCCCCCATCCTCGTCGGACCCCAAGTCGACGTCTTTATACTACAGGCTATGCCAAAGGCAATTGATGAATCGAATGTCCACCCGATGCCCTCCTCCGCTAGTACTAATCTCGACACCAGAATCCTCCGCGGCATCGAAGTATTCCTGTACATAAGGCCTCGAGATCATCGCTTAGTTCAGCATCCTGTAAGCAATTTAGCTAATGCGACGCAAGGCGGGCCACCTTTTTGTGAATCGGACAGGAGAAACCGATCGGCTGCGGGAAGGACCATCGAGACGGGTTCAGCTACAAAATGATTTTTCACTATTCATGGGATGGACCCTGGGTATCGACCAGACGTCGACTCAACGCCCACATGCCCTACTGGTCTGAAGAGGGCCTCCACTGTCGAGGATGCACGAGGGTATGGGTCTCCGGAAGCGTCCTGTAACGATGATTTTGGATTTACGTCGCCGCCGGCTTTAGGCATTTTTTTGCTGTGCCCCTCAATAACGTTGAAGGCAGCCTCGTAGGCTGTCGCTCTCAGCCGTGGACCAGCGTCCATCGTCATGGCTTTTGTCGCACCGCCCTTCATGGACTTCACACGTCCAATCCATGGGTTCCAAACGAAGACGCCGGCATTTCGACACATCCGGAAAAAGACCTGACCTTCCAAACCCTGCAGCTCTTCTAGGCAACATCCAGTGCGAAGTCCCCTACAGCTTCTGCTGGGTGTCCTGCTCAGCTTGTCCCTCGGTGCCGCCACTCGGATTCCCCTTCCGGTGCCCGCCCAAGGCCGTTCCGGTTTTATCCAGATAGGCTCTTCTCAGTCCGGGGTGGCTTTCACGAACCGATTGTCCCGATTCGCAGCGGCCCGCAATCAAAACTTGATGAACGGTTCCGGGGTTGCAGCTGGCGATTTTGACGGTGATGGGCGTTGCGATCTCTATTTTTGCGCGATCAACGGCACCAACGCCCTTTATCGGAATCTCGGAAATTGGCGCTTCGAGGAGGTTGCAGGGGCGGCGGGAGTGGCCTGCCCCAATTGGGTGTCGACCGGAGCGGTTTTTGCGGACGTGGATGGGGACGGCGATCTGGATCTCCTCGTGTCGACTTTGGGTTCCGGGGTTCACTGTTTTCGCAATGATGGGCACAGCCACTTTTCAGAGATAACGGCTGAAGCAGGCCTGAGTTCCCAGGCCGGCAGCATGAGTGTGGCGCTGTCAGACATCGATGGTGACGGGGATTTGGACCTGTATGTCGCCAATTATGGCGCACTATCCGTCCTTCGCTCCGGCGGGCGCGCCGGAGTCCAACAGGTCAACGGCAAGTGGGTCGTCACTGGCCCCAATGCGCATCGACTGCGATTTGTGGACGGTCATTTGGAGGAGGTCGGCGAGGTGGGACTGCTCTATCTCAACGACGGAAGGGGCCACTTTCAGGCTGAACCATGGGGTTCGAGTCGCTTCCTGGACGAGGACGGTCAGCCCAAGGCCGCTCCTCCAGACTATGGACTCAGCGTCCAGATACGGGACATCAATGGAGACGGAGCGCCGGATATCTATGTCTGCAACGACTTTCAGACTCCGGACCGCCTCTGGCTGAACGACGGCACGGGTCATTTTCGCGAGGCCTCTCACCTGGCCATCCGCAAATTTCCCTTCTCATCCATGGGCGTCGATTTTACGGATTTGGACCGCGATGGGATTCTGGACTTCATCGCGGTGGAAATGGCGGGGCGCCTTCATTCCCGGCGCCTCAGGCAGGTGTCCGGACTGACACCCCAGCCGAACATACCCGGACTGTTCCAATATCGTCCCGAGGTCAATCGCAACACGCTGTATCATGGCAACGGAGATGGTACCTGGAGTGAGATTGCAGAATTCAGCGGCGTGGCGGCCACCGATTGGTCGTGGCAGCCGGTGTTCCTGGACGTTGACCTTGATGGCTATGAAGACCTCCTCGTGGTCAACGGAATGATGTATGATGTCCAGGACCGCGATACCCTGGCCCTCATCCGATCCTGGGGAAAACAAACCCCGGAGGCGGCCCGAACCAATCTTCTGGCCTACCCGGAGTTCCCTTCGCCGCACTGCGCCTTCCGTAATCGTGGCGACCTCACTTTTGAGGACCGCGCCGCCGATTGGGGATTCAACGCACCGGCCATTTCGCAGGGAATTGCCGTGGCGGACCTCGATGGCGACGGTTACCTGGACCTGGCGATTAACAATCTCAACTCGGAGGTCATGCTGTATCGAAACACCTGCGCATCGCATCGCATCCTGGTCCGGCTCAAGGGAACGGCTCCGAACACCCAGGGGATCGGCGGACGAATCCGTGTCAGTGGCGGTCCGGTGGTGCAAACCCAGGAAATCGTTTCGGGCGGACGCTACCTTTCGGGCGATGACCCTGTTCGCATGTTTGCAGCTTCGGGCACCAACAAGATGACCATCGAGGTGACCTGGAGATCGGGGAAACGGTCCGTGGTGAGCGATGCAGCTCCTGATTTCCTTTATATCATCGATGAATCCGAAGCCCAACTGGCGACGGCACCGGCAAAATCGATGCCTATCCCGTGGTTTTCGGACCGAACGCAACAGGTGGGCATGGTTCACCCGGAGGAGTTGTATGATGATTTTGCCCGTCAGCCCCTGCTGACCCGTCAAATGAGCTCGTTGGGTCCGGGGATTGCCTGGGCTGACCTCGGAGGGACCGGTCACGAGGGGCTTTTTTTGGGGACCGGTCGCGGCGGCATCATTCAAGGTCGCAATTTCCATCCGAACGGCACCGCGGACTCCGTACAATCCGCTTGGACAGCTCCCGACGATGTCGCGGGTCTGACCTCATGGGTGGACGCCAAAGGGCGGCCCGCGATCCTGGCGGCCGTCGCCCATTACGAAGTCACCAATCAAGCGCTTCCGGCGGTGGTCCTTATCCAACAGGGAACGAACCGCAATGAATTGGCGGTGAATTCCGTTGCTGAGATCGTGTTCAAGGACGGTAGCCCCGGTCCGTTGGCGGCTGCCGACTTTGATGGGGACGGGGACTTGGATTTGTTTGTCGGTGGCAGGGCTCGACCGGGTCACTATCCGGAACCGGTGAAATCGGGGCTCTACCACAACGAGGACGGAAAGCTTATTGATATCTCGGGGTCCATTCCCGGTTGGGCTGAGACGGGTATGGTGAGTGGGGCTGTCTGGAGCGATCTCGATGGCGATGGGCACCCGGAGTTGGTCCTGGCGGAAGAATGGGGACCGATTCGGATTTTCCGGCAGGAAAAAGGCGCATGGTCCCGGTGGGACCCTCCCGTAGCCGATGAAGCAACTCCAGCAGACCGCCGGCTTCGGCTGTCCTCATGGACGGGCTGGTGGAGCAGCGTCACCGCCGGGGACTTCGACGCGGACGGTCGAATGGACCTGGTCGCGGGCAATTGGGGTTGGAACTCGGCCTGCAAGGCGACCATGGATCGCCCATTGCGGGTCTATTATGGAGACTTTGGAGGCCTCGGAATGATCGACCTGATCGAGGCCTACTACCCTGACGAGGGGAATCAGGAGGTTCCGCGGCGCAGCCTTAATGCCCTTGGCCGGGCCATGCCGGCATTGTCAGTACATTATACGAGCCACTCGGCTTTTTCCCTGACCACAACCACCGAGCTCCTTTCCGTTCTGCCACCCCATCCGCGCAGTGCCAGCGTCACCACGCTTGCCACCACCTTGCTCCTCAATCGGGGAGACCACTTTGAGTCCGTTCCCCTTCCGGCCGAGGTGCAATTTTCGCCGGTTCTTGGCCTCGCGGTGGCCGACATGGATGGCGATGGCAGAGAAGACCTGTTTCTCGCCCAGAATTTTTTCTCGATGCGTCCGGAATGGCCCAGAACAGACGCCGGGCGTGGACTCTGGCTTCGCGGGGACGGTCAGGGGCACTTCACGGCTCTTTCCGCGGACGAATCAGGCGTTCGGATTTATGGCGAACAACGGGGGGCAGCCGTGGGCGACTTTGATGAGGACGGGCGTCCGGACCTGGCCGTGGCGCAAAATGGGGCCGCGACCACCTTGTGGCATAATGAACGGGCGACACCGGGGCTCCGGGTTCGGCTGGCGGGTCCCCGGGGTAATCCACAAGAGTTCGGGGCGATCGCCCGTCTGCAGTTCGGTGACCGAAAAGGTCCCGCACGCGAATTCCATGCGGGCTCGGGCTATTGGTCGCAAGACTCCCCCGTCCAAGTCCTTGCCCTCCCCGCATCTCCGACTGCCATCGAGGTCCGATGGTCTGGAGGTGGAGTGACGACCTCGCCGATACCAGCTGGAGCTCGCGAAATTCAAGTGCAGGTGGATGGTCGCATTGAACGCCGGCGTTGATTCGGGTGCCCATAGCCCCTACGGACGGGCGACTGGTTTGGGATAAATATTGTGGAGAATCAATCCCTGAACGGCATTGGTCTGCCAGGAGGCCAGCAGTTCGGGCGGGACGGGAACGCCACCGGGCCCCTGAACAAAAGAGCCCAGGACCAGGTCCGGAGCACCATCCCCATCGATATCCCCGACATCCATGGTCAACCATCGCCCCCACAAGGCTTCGGGACACGTTTGGGCTGAAAACCCGCGGTGCCCATCATTTCGAAGATAAACAAAAGCCTCCTCAGGACTCTGGAGGTAGTTGGGGAAAAATGAAATCGCGGCAAGGTCGGGATCACCATCCCCATCAAAGTCCCCGACGACCACCTTGAAGGCACCGTTCAACGGGAAAAACCACGATTCGGCGAAGTTCCAGGCGCCGTCATTGCTGAAAATTCGGATGCCATGGTACCGTTTGAATGGGGAGGGGTACTCGCCATTATCGCCATTGGTCAGCACAATATCGGGAAATCCGTCACTGTTCATGTCAGCCAACTCAAAATGGGTGGAACCAAAGGCGGGATGGAATCGAGCGAGGCAACGAACCTGAAATTGACCAGCGCCCTGATTGGTGAATAGGAAGAGTCCCTCGTCGCCCTGAGCCATCAGGACCATAAAATCCGGACGTCCATCATGATTGACGTCGCACAGACACGCCTCAATGGCTCCCGAACGTTCAAGCAAAACATGCTGGTCATAGTGACCGTCGGGCATCTGTTCAAACCAGACCAGCCGCCCCAGATAGTTTCCAAAGCAACAGACGAGAAGGTCCTTTCGGCCATCCCCATTCAGGTCGGCAACCAGAAGGTCGGTGGGTCGTTGAAGGTGGTCCAGGACTGTCACCGGTGCTTTGCCACTCAAATCGGAGGTCAGCGCCACCACGCGTCCGTCTGGAAGATCGGAAGGGAAAACATGACCGATCAGCGTGGCCAGTGTCCGGTCGCCATCCGACGTCAGCCCGACACAGGTGCCGTGAAGCGCCATTTCCCGTTCGAGATGTCCGTTGGCCCCATAGAACATCAATGCCTCACGTCCAGCGTCACCCACCAGGACCTGATGGGACCGGCTGTCAATCTGGGCCATGGTGGCCAGGGCGGGTCCGGATCGATTCGTCATCGGCACGACCTGGAATCCCTCCAGGCGCTTCACGATTGGCACCCTGTCTGGCTGTGGAAGTGCGACCTCCGGCGAAGCGTTGATGTAATAGCTCTGAATGGCCTGCCATTCCTCCGATTTCAAGAGGGGGGTGGGCGGGAAAAGGGTCGATTCTTTGAGTTGTGCCCCATCCGGGCGGTTCTCGTATTGAAGTTGGGCCACTCCGAGATAAGGAGCCATCTTTCGAAAGACCTGCCCGCCCCAGGTTCGCTTGTCGAGCAGATCAGGCTCTGGAAAGAGGTGACACGCCGAGCAATACTGGAGAGCGAGGCGCCGACCGGAATCCGCCTCACCGGCCGGAACCCGGGGCCCTCCAAGGGTGGGAATCTCACCCAGCATCATTAGATGATTCACACTCACGTAAAGAATCACCCCGCAAAGCCGATGAAAGACAGCACGGATACCGCTCCATGGAAGACAGATGCAGGTCACCCGGGTCTGGAGGGCGTCCGCGAAGGACGTTTTTTCAGTGTTCCGCACGAAAGGGAATGGATCAGGGATTCTCAATGACTATGGCCGTGGAGGTGGTGGAAATCCAATTGGAATTGGATACACCCACGGGAATTCGGAATTCCCAAGAGCCACGGAAGCCATGCCGGCTGCATCCTCCAGGCTCGGCATCGGAAACTATAGTCGTTGTATCTGGTTGTCTTTCAGGTCTTTCTGCAATTCCAAAACCTTGATCTTGGAAGCAGTTCCCCCACCCCATCTCCATCTCGCCCCACAAATGGTCCAGTTCACCACAGCGAATCCCCCCAATTTTTATTGACCTTCGGGGTCCATTGATTGTACCAACGGGGCACACCTGTTAAAAATGAAACGAAATACAATTGTGCAGCTGGGCTGCGCCATTTCGTTCGGCCTTGCGCTAAACGCATCTGCCGGATCGATTGGTGCCAGCTTCCTTGGAAGAAGTGCGCCTACCGCATTGCTTCCCACCGAAACCGCCGGTTTGGTCCCCCAGGCAAACTGGTACAACATTGATGATTCCGCGACCGCCGAATCGGGCGTCACCGCACCCCTTCGGGACGCTGCGGGCAATTTCACGTCCGTCACCATCAGTTTCAAAGGGAATGATAGTTGGAACAGTGGCGGCGCGAGCGATACCCCCGACGCCCGCCTGATGCTCGGCATTATCAAACAAGCCGGCCTCAACACCATCGCTCCATTTTCGGTAAAGGGCCTCGGATCCGGACCCTATGATGTGATTCTTTACACGGCTATGGACGCGGACGGCGTCGTTGCCGAATTCAACGTGAATGGCACCACCAACACGGTGACCGAAGAGCACAATTATAGCGGTGCATTCACCCTGGCGACCGAGACCACGGCGGGCAACTACACGAAGTTCACTGGCGTGACCCCAACCAACGGGACCATCGCCATCAACATGAAGTACATCTCCGGCGGCAATGGTGCCGGTCTGGCCGGTATCCAGTTGGTCGGCAGCAGTTTCCCTCCGAACACGGCAAGCGCCAGCATCACCAATCAACCGAAAGATGCCTATGTGGCCTTCGGCGCTGCAGCTGGATTCTCCGTGACCGGCAACGCCAATAACTTGAACTATCAATGGTACAAGAACGGAACGCTTGTTTCCGGAGCGACTGGTTCCGCATACTCGACGCCTCCGGCGACTGCTTCTGACAATGGTGCCGTCTTCACTGTGACGGTCGGTAACAATGTTAATACCGTCACGAGCGCTCCGGTGGTCCTGCACGCTTACGCTCCGGTGCTGGCTCCTGGATTTCTTTCCATCGACTACTATTTGGGAATCGGCGGCACAGCTGTGGCCGACCTGACCAACAACGCCAAGTTCGTGTCGGGCGCCCCCGACGTTTCGTTCCAAATCTCGAGCTTCTCCAGTCCGGCCAACTATGCGGATAACTATGGTGCTCGCGTCACCGGCTTCATCACCCCTCCGTCCGAAGGAGACTATGACTTCTTCATCCGGAGCGATGACGCCTCCGCCGTATTCATCGGACCAGATGCAAATCCCGCTCACATCGATCAGACGACTCCCTCTGCGTTCGAAACCGGATGCTGCGCCGCGTTTCTGGAGCCCGGCGTCAATCAGACCACTCAGGCTCCGCTCCACCTGTTGGGTGGACACAGCTACGCCGTTCTCGCCTACCTGAAGGAAGGTGGTGGTGGTGACTACATTCAGGTCGCTGCACGCAATACCCTCGACACGACCGCCGCGGCAAACCTGACCCCGATTCCCGGCTCCTGGTTGAGCACTTATGTCCTCCCGCTGGGCGTGATCACGGTCTCGAATTCCCCTACGGATCTGACTGTGACGGAACTCAATCCGGCCACGTTCACGGTCAACGCAACGGCCGCCACCCCGGCCGGCTCGATTCCGGTTGCCTACCAATGGAAGACCAACGGCGTCAACGTCGCTGGGGCAACCTCATCGACCCTGACCCTCCTCTCCCCCACATTGGCCGACAGTGGCACCACGGTTTCCGTGGTGCTCACCGCTCCCGGTGCCCCCTCCATCACGCCCCCTGCTGCAAAGCTGATCGTTGTCCCCGACGTCATCCCGCCCGCCATTCTCTCGGTCGCCGGCGTCTCCAAGAAGGACACGGGTGTTGAAGTCTCGGTTCTGGTCGATGAGCCCCTCACCAACCCTGACTCCACCGCACTGTCCAACTTCACCTTGAGCAGCGGCACTGTCACCGGAGCCCGCTACATTGAAAACGCCAGTGGCCTGCTTTCACGCCAACGGGCCATCGTCCTCAGCACCACCGGCTTGACTCCGGGAAGCAGCTACACCCTGACGGTGAAAGGCCTCAAGGATATCAAGCTCAACACCTCGAGCTCGGTAACCACTCCGTTCACTGTTTCGAAGATGACCTGGGCCGACCTGTCGGTTGGAACGGCCAACCCGCTGTCCTTCGTCCAGGATGTGGTGGCCACGACCAACGGATTCAACGTGCTGAACGGTGGCTACAGCTACTGGAACGCCGAGGATGACGCCACCTTCGTCTATGAAACGGTTTCCGGCGACTTCGACAAGGTCGCACAACTGACCGGACAGGACGCTTCCAGCAACTGGGGCCGCGCCGGTCTCTGCGCCCGTGAAAGCCTGGATTCCCAAGGCACAGTTGCCAGCCGTTATCAGCAGGTCCATGCCAATCCGTATCCGACCAAATTCGATGGTACCGCCTCGAACCAAGGCTTCGAAACCAATCGTCGTTTGACCACAGGTGCCAACACCAGCTCCAGCAATGGAGATAACGGTGACAACCACCCGAAATATCCGAACGCCTGGCTCCGCCTGATTCGTACCGGTGACGTGATTCACATGCTCCGCAGCGACGACGGCATTACCTGGAGTTCGATGGGTCGTACCGACTTCAATCCAGCGGACGGCACGGGTAGCCCGCTGCCGAAGCAAATGCTTGTCGGTTTGGCCTTTGGTGCCGAGAACGGCAACATCTCCCCGGCAACCTCGCAAGCCACCTGGAATGCTCAATTCATCAATTACGGTGACTTCAAGACGGTCGGTGTGGCCGGCAAGCAAACCTACTCGATCGGTATCAACTTCACCGACGACAGTCGCGACGGTTCCGTCGGACCGACGGAAATCGCCGGAGCCGATGCCACCGCCCAAGCCCACTGGAATAATATCTATGGGCAAAAGAGCGATGACACCGGACCGCAGACCCTCGTGGCGGATCAAGGTGGCGTGGCGAAGACCACCTCTTCCACCGTGGAATGGACCGGCTCTCCCAACACCTGGGCCTCCACCGGCCGCGGCGAAGAGAATAACAA
>CAITXU010000058.1 GCA_903896505.1 uncultured Verrucomicrobiota bacterium
CCTCCGAAGGAGGGACATCCAACGGAGGGACGCGCTCCCGCAAGTCCCCAATTTCTGCAGGGATTATCACCACTCCCGAGCTAAAGGCACCTCAGTAGCGAAGCTCCCGTCAATGATTCACCCCTGAGCGGGATTCCAGCCGGTCCCGCGCCTTCAGGGCCGGTGCGAATTGAGGGTCCAACCGGAGGGCTGTGTCCAAGGGTACCCTGGCTTCGGCATAGCGGCGCTGGAGTATGTAGGCGTTGGCCAGGTTGACCCACACCTCCGTGGACGCGGGATCCAGTCGACCGGCCTCTTCAAACTCGGTGATGGCGGAGGTTAAATTGCCTTTCTTGGCGAGGGCCATGCCGAGGTTGTTGTGAGCCTTTGGATTCTGGGGATTTCCAGCGATGGCTGTGTGCAAATGGACCAAGCCCTCCTCCAGCTGCCCTTGACGAACGAGGAGGCTGCCGAGGTTGTTATGAGCCTCGGGAAAATCAGGAAATAAGTGGATGGCCTCCCGGTATTCGCGTTCGGCTTGGTCCGGCTGGCCCAGGGCTGCATGACAAACGCCTATTCGAAAATGGATATCCTCGTTCTTCGGACTCAGGACCACCGCCTTTCGGTAGAGGTCGAGAGCTGCCGTCCAATTCTTCCCGTCGGCAAGGGATTGGGCATCGAGGATATATTGGTTAGCCAATTCATCCGTGTCCGTTCGCTCGGGAAGCGGAGCCGTTCCGCCCGTCACCGCTGGGGTTGGCAGGGGCGGAAAGGTTGCACCGGACAGAGCCGACGTTGAACTGGGAGGAGTTGCTTTCGATTCATGCGGTTGGGGACCACAGCCAGCCGTCACTAAAATCACCAGGCACACCGCCAGCGCCGCAGGGAAGCACGTCGGCAAGCGTCCAAGGCTGGAGGTCATCGGTGAAAGTTAGGATCCGTGGCGTCGATTGACCAGTTTTGGATGCCGAATTGCGGGACGGACGTGGTCCAAATCTCCGCGGCTTTGCGGGAGCCTCTCCCTACCAATGATGCTCGTATTCAACAGGTTGCAATTGAATCGTATGGTTGGGAAGAAACGCTGTTAGTTGGAAGCATCCCACCCGTGGCGCTTCGGGGTCAGGCCGGGTATAACTTGCGAGGCGGACTTAGTACGGACCGCCGCGGATCGACAGGGCCTCGCCCTACCGATGTAACTGTGATTCATTAAGTTGCAGACGAATCAATCGTTGAGGTCAAAAGCTGTTTTTTGGGAGAGGAAAATAGAAGAGTGCAACCGTTTTGCGTTCCGATAGTCTTTGGAAGGGTGCTGAGTTCCTCGGTCCTCCTAGGCCTCGAGGGTTCCACATGAATTCAACCTTGGGTCGCCCCTTTTCCGCATGCCTCAAAACATTCGCACGATATCGATAGACGACTGGAAGCCTAAAGTTCCGCCCGACGGAGGAATCGAGCTGGCGCAATCCCTGGAAGGGGGAGGAGTCCTTTTCCTTCCGAAGCTGACCTTCATCGTCGAGGAGGAAGAGCAAAAGTTCCTGGACCCCCGATGGCTGAATGGGAAGTCGAAAAACCTTTCGCTGGAGCGGGAGGGATCCTCCATCCAGGGTGCAATTGGATCAGGAGTCGAACTCGACAAGTTGGGAAGAATGGTCGGGCGATTCCGGACGGACGAGCTATCGCCCGGCCCAGGTCGAGTACCGGAAAACATCCTGGAGAAAGGACGATTCGCGGTTGCACGTGGACGCCTTTCCATCGAGGCCCACCCATGGAAGGCGAATCCTGAGATTGTTCGTCAACATCCATCCATCAGGATCACCCCGCGTGTGGAGGATTGGTGAACCGTTTGAAGATCTCGGTCAACGCATGCTCCCACGCCTTTCCCGCCCCTGGCCCGGTGCGGCTTGGTTTATGGCCACGGTGGGGATCACCAAGTCGCGCCGAACCGAATATGATCATTTGATGCTGGGGCTGCACGACGAAATGAAGAGGGATACCGACTACCAGCGGGATTGCCCGCAAATCCGGTTTGATTTTCCGCCGGGCAGCACTTGGCTCTGTTTTTCGGACCAGACTTCGCATGCAGCGATGTCTGGCCAATACATGCTGGAACAAACCTTCCATTTGCCGATGAGCTCGATGTATCTACCGGAGCTCTCACCCCTTCGCGTATTGGAACGGCTGACCGGCCGAAAATTGGCCTGATTCAAAGCCGCCGGATATGAACGCTGCCGCCGCTCGTTTTCAGGCGCAGGGGACTGCCACCGCCGTTGAGTTGGCCCTTCAGGGTTTCGCCGCCCACCTTTCCGGAGGTGGTCACCGGTACATCCGTGGTCACGTCCCCGCCAGAGGCATGAGCGTCGACATCGTATTTGCCGGTGGGAGCCAATGCCACGGTGATGTCGCCACCGGAGGTGGAAAGGTCCACTTCGGACGCATGATCCTTGGTCAATCCCAAATGGATTCCACCCCCTGATGTCTGACCGCGAACCTTCCCGGCGGAATCGGCTATTTTGATATCCCCGGCAGTGGATTTCACCTCAACAGAGCCAGAGGCGTGGTCAACGCCAATCCCTCCTCCCGAGGTGGACGCGCGAAGGGAACCTCCAACGCGATCCACATGAATATCGCCCCCTGATGTTTCCAAGCCGGCATCGCCTACCACGGAACCGACATGGATTCCGCCCCCCGAGGTGGATGCGCGGAGGGAAACTCCAGCGTGTTCCACCTGGATATCGCCCGCCGATGTTTCCAGGGCGGCTTCGCCTGCCACGGAACTGACACGGATTCCGCCCCCGGAGGTTTCGGCCCGGACGGTTCCGCCCAATTTCCCGAGGTGAATGTCTCCGCCCGAGGTCTTGACCCGGACTGCACCGCCGGCCTCACGGAGATCAATGTTGCCTCCGGAAGTCTTGGCCTCAATGGAACCGTCGACATGTCCGGCAACAATATTACCACCACTGGTCGAAAGGGCCGCCGTGGACGCCGATTTCAATTCAATCGACCCGCCGGACGTCGAAAGGTGCACCTCCCCCTGAAAGGTCGCGACCGAGATATCTCCGCCTGAGGTATGCGCGCTGAGAGTGCCGGACAGGTCCCCCACCCTGATTTGTCCGCCGGAGGTTTTGAGTTCAGCCCGCGTCTGCCGCGGGACGATCAACGTGTAATGCACTTGGAACATGGGGCTATTCCAGAGGTGAATTTTACCACCGATGCCGGGATTGGTCGCCTTGATGGTGACGGTGTCGCCGGTTTGATCGAAGGTGATTTGATGCCGGGAAAGTGCCTTTTTTCCCTCATCCGCGGTGGAGCACTTCACCTCGCGATCAATGGTGATCTTAAATTCCGACGCATCGCCCGCCTTGAACTCCACGTCTCCCACATCCGCATCGAGGACGAGTCGGGCACCGGTGGTGACGGTAAATTGACGTTGAATCTGGTCTCTGGCTGCAGTCCCTGCTAGAGCAATTGGGAGATACCCGGACCAGGCAAGGACAGCCAGAGTCGAGAATCGGCGGAAGCTGGTTTTCATAGATCAAAAACCCGAATGGCCGCCGAAAGTTTCACCGAAAGGTCCTGGACGTCTGCCACTCAAGACTCCGACGACTTATTGGTCGGCGGTCTTCTTCTTGGCTGGAGTCGATTCGGCCTTCTTTTCAGTCTTTTCGGCCTTTTTCTCGGGTTTGACACCCGCAGTGGCCTTGAGGAGGTATTCCTGGCCGTTCTTCTTCTCCACGCGTCCATGGAGATAATCACCGGCGACAAGGTCAGCCAAGGTCGCGGGTTTTCCGGCCTTATCGATATGGCTTTCCGCATTCAGGTGGATGACGCGGGAATGTTCCTTGCCCTCGAGGGTGACCGTCACGGCCTTTTTATCCGTCGAAGCAACGGTGCCGTGGAAGGGGTACGGAGCGCCTTCCTTGGCTTTCTTTTCCGACTTTTCGGCCTTTTCCTTCTTGGGGGCCGTCGCAGGGGCCGTCGGCTTGGCAGGGATGGCATTCGTATCGGGGGCGGCTTTCAACGAGATGCCCGAGGAAAGAGCGGTGGCCAGAAGGACAAGACTTAGGAAACGGCGATTCATGTTCGGACGAGGTGACGGGTCAATGGACAAGTATGTGTAGGAAGCAAACGTGAATCGAATGACGACTTGAAGGAGGGCTTCAACGTGAGACCACCGGGTTTCCAGCAGCGACACCCAGACGCCCCATCGAAAAGCTCTTCCTCTGAAAACAGTCAAAATCAATCCGTCGAAAGCTCCACATGAAGGTGGCACCAATTCTGTCAAATGCAAGGCGCGCTGCCCTTCAAAACCAAGTGTACCGTTAAATCCCGGCAACGGAGCTTGACCCTTTGCGTACACCCGGCATGCTTGGCGGCTCGAGTTAAGACGCCCCGTATATGGAGCACATCCGCAATATCGCCATCATCGCCCACGTTGATCACGGCAAGACCACCCTCGTGGATTGCCTGCTCAAGCAGTCCGGAACTTTCCGCG
>CAITXU010000059.1 GCA_903896505.1 uncultured Verrucomicrobiota bacterium
GATTTCGACCACCGTCGCCCTCGCAATACCTCGCCGGTGCGTCCAGCAGTTCTGACTTCGAAACGGGACATCCGTATTGGTACCGAGCGTTTCCACCTTTTCCAATATTCGGTGCTCTCACACCGAACGGCGAGACCTGCGGGCGAAACAGGCCAAGGCGGCGGCGGTGATGACGCCATTAAACAGCAGCACTTCGAATCCCATGCGGTAGCCACCGAACCATCGGGCGGATTGAGACTGCACCCACCAGCTCAGAATCGGTGCAGCCATGCAGACGAACGGAACAACCGGTCCCCCAAGCCGGAGCCTCGAAAAAAAGGCCAGGAGAAACAGGCCCAGCAGGGGGCCATAGGTGAGGGTGGCCATTTCCAGGACCAACTGAATGGCGGAGGTCTGCGTGAATCGCTGAAATCCAAGGATGGCCAGCAGCAAGAGTGCTGCAAAACCACAATGAATGATCGGCCGCGCTTGCAGCTGACGGCGGGTGATCGATGGGGCATCGGTTGAAAACCCCAGGAAATCTACGCAGAAACTGGTGGTGAGGGTGGTGAGGACCGAGTCGGCGCTATTGAAAGTGGCTGCGGAAAGTCCGATGACAAAAACCAGCGCTGCAAACGGCCCGAGATGGTGGAGGGCCAATTCCGGAAAAACATTATCGGTTGAACCGTTGGACAAGGTGATGTGACGCACGGACAAATAATGGAACAGCAATGCACCCAGGCCGAGGAAGGCGGTATTGACAGCCACCATGACCACCGAGAAGGACCGAAGATTTCGCTGGGCATCGGGTAGGGAGCGACAACTCAGATTCTTTTGCATGTTGTTCTGGTCAAGCCCATTCATGACCACTGCGAGGGCAGCACCGCTGAGCAACTGCTTGAGGACGAAATCCGGGGCTCGCCAGTCGGTATTGAACACATGAAACGATGGACTGCTTTGAATCGCGTCCAGGAGGCCCATGGGACCCAGGTCCAATTGGTGTCCAATGGCGGCGATGGAGAGCACCACCGCAAGAAGCAGGAAGCCGCTCTGGAAAGCGTCGGTCCAAATCAGGGTCTTGATGCCCCCTTTGAGAGTGTAGGCCAGAATCAGAAGGATGACCCCGAAGACACTGACCACAAACGGGATGCCCAATGGCTCGAACACATGGACCTGAAAGACGCGAATCGCGAGGTAAAGGCGGGCAGCGGAGCCCAAAAGTCGGGAGACCAGAAAAAAGGCCGCTCCGGTCCGCTGAGCTTCCACGCCAAGGCCATTCCCCAGAAAACCGTAGATGCTGGTGAGATTCAGACGGTAAAACTGGGGCAGGATCCATCCAGCGATGAGCCAATAACCGATGGCATTGCCGAGGACGACCTGGAGATAGGAAAAACTCAGGGTCCCAACCTGGCCTGGAACAGAAATGAAGGTCAGACCGGACAGGGAATCACCGATCAAACCAAACGCGATTAAAAACCAGGGGGCACGTTGATTACCCCGGAAGTATCCGTCCGTGGTCGACTTTCGCCCCGTCCATGCAGCCACGCTCAGGAGGGCGACAAAATAGAGGCTGATACAGCCGAGGATGAGCAGCGGACTCACTCGGAGAAATATCCTCCGAAGGCTTTCGCGCAAGCCAGTCGAAATCCCCAAAACCCGCGTCCGTGGCTTGCCATGTGCCGGAATGGCAAACTACCGTCCCCACCATCTTTCAGCTCATGAAAATCATTTTCTGCCTCGGACTTTTGCTCCTCACCGCCCTGCCGTTGACAGGCTTTGCCGCCAGTCATCGAAAAGGGAAGTTGCTTCACGTGGTTTCGTTCAAGTTCAAGGAGACCGCGACCAAGGACGACATTCGGAAGGTGGAGGAGGCCTTCCATGCCTTGAAGACCAAGATTCCCCAAGTCCAAAAGCTCGTGTGGGGCACCAACGTCAGCCCGGAAAAGCATGACAAGGGATTCACTCATTGCTGGGTGTTGACGTTCAATTCCGACGCCGACCGCGACGCTTATTTGGTGCATCCGGACCACAAGAAATTCGGCGAACTGGTCGGACCGTACCTGGGCGACGTCTTCGTGGTCGATTTCTGGTCCCGCGAGTGATCCTCGGCCAGGGAGCCGAACCGTTTCGTCAGCCACAAGGTCTCATCGAGCGACCCATGCGTCCCGGGGTGTCACCTGCTTTGGCTGATGGCTTTGGGTAGACAGGAACTCCAAATGGGGAGCTAGGGCATATCCATCGGGACGTGAGTGGGCCGTGGATTAGCGCCAACGGCGCGGCTATATCCCAGCCCGGGCCATCGGCCCGGGTCCGATGCAAGTAGCGGGCGAGGGCTGAAAGCCCGGTCCAATTCGCCACTGAGGCCTCCGCGGCCGGCGAAAGAACGTGGGGCCTCCGAAGACGGACCCGTAAGCGCCTCAGGTTCAAAAGCATCCGAGCCGTAGGGTGAACCTGGGGCGTGGGGACGTGGCACGGCCCTGCCGACAGGAAAGTCGGCGAAACGGCAGACAGGAATGTCTGCGCTACGACGTCGTGGCTCGCGGTTCGAACCGCCCTGCGGACGAGACGTCCGCGTTCCCAGGGTAGGCGTGGTGTGGACCTCCGTCGGCTCGGCGGGAAAAGCGGGGGGAAGCCGCTGCCACTTTGCTGCGTCATTCCAGCCATGGTGTCCCAGGGGCGGGCGTGGTTCGAACCGCCGCGCGATCCTTCGCCTGCTCACCGATTCCAAACAAATCCATTCAATGACTTTAGATACAGAATCACTTCTGCTTTATCGCTGATGACTGCGTCTCGGAACCTCAAAATTGGATATTCAGATACTCGCAGATCACATTCCAGGCGGCACATTCCGTTGGTCCCCTTGGAGTTGTTGACATGGAATACAATCGGTGAATTAGCCCTTTTGGATCGGAACCACATTCGATCCCTCAAGAGATGGTGACAGACCTCCGTATTGTCGCGCCATAATGTCACTTTCCCAACATATTTTGAGCTTTGAGGCAAGATCAACAGCCATACCTTGTAAGGCACCTCCGGTTCCTTGTAACTGAATGTAAGAATGTCGTTGGTCAGGTGCAAACGACACTGATGGAGAATTTTGCCTCTGATGCATTGCTCAACGGAATACAGGGACAAAATCATGACAACCGTGACCGAGCAGAGCACAAGAACTGATACCAAGGACACCCGTTCACCAGATTGAATTCCCAGGATAATGATTCCATCGAGAAGAAGACAGGCGAGCGCAATGATCGCAGCGAAAACTCCGTAGCCAACCATGGCATCCAACTTCCATTTCGATTCCGGCATAAATCGGTTCCATTTGTTTAACAGAATCCCCGATTGAAGCGACATCATCCAACCGTTCGAGGCGAAGGATGAACCGGGGCCCTGCCCACGGGAAAGTTAGCCGTACGGTGACACCCCAGTCGTGGGGCTTGCGACCACGAACGGTATCACTGGGGTGGGCCTGATTTGGACCGCCGTGCGGACGAGACGTCCGCGTTCCCGGGGTGGAAGTGGACGATAACTTCTGAGCTATGTCGCAAGGCTGACGGGCTCACCACGAGGCGCGGGCTTTCCCGTCGGCTCTTTCATTGCATTGAGTCGAAGGCATTCCTGCAACCGGTCCAACAAGGGGTGCTGGGCAATCTTCAACCGGTCGCGGGCCTCGGTCAGCCCATAGAACCGTGCCTGCACAATTTCCGGCCAACGGCGTTTGCGACCCGATCCGGGAGGCCACTCAATTTCCACGTGGTTGCTTCGGATGGGTTTGCTCTCGTCGACGTCCCCCTCAAACGCCCATGCAAAGATGGTCTTACCACCCTTCTGGCGAATCCAGCCCAATTCCATGTAGGGTGGCTCCGCCGGTAGTCCCACCTCCTCCTTGAATTCCCGGATGGCTGCCGCCAATTTTTCCTCCCCGGGTTCCACCTCTCCCTTGGGGATGGTCCAAACATCACGTTCCCGATGTGGAAACCAGGGCCCGCCTGGACGCGCGATGAACACCTCGACCCGTCCACGACTCCGCCGATACATCAGCAGGCCGGCGCTGATGCGCGACCGGCGTTGTGGTGTTTCGACTGTTGGAGCGGGAGTTGGCACGAGTATAAGGCACGAGTGTAGGGCATGGCTAATCGTCCGATGGACTGGTCTTGGTGGTTCACCCTGACCCTTCGGGAACCATAATCTATCCCGTTACCGTTTGGCAACAAAAGTCTACCCGGTTGTTACTTGCTTTTTCGCCTCAATCCGGAAAGACCCGGGCTAAACCGGATGGAATCCATATGGGGCCAATTGATCCAAAGTCCATCGATATTCCTTGGCCAGCATCTCCTCGACGGAATGATCCTTCCATCCGTCGGGTAGGACTTCCCAGGTGTAGGTTTCCATCTCCAGATGCTGGCAGAGGTGGGGATGTTTCCCCAGAAAGGCCATCGTTCCACGAAGGTGGTCGGCCGTCGTTCCCCAGTCGATTCCCTCCGGGGCATGGAGGGGGATATGAAAATGCACCCGCCACTCAGCCTGCCCGCTGACTTCCCCGTTGCGAGCGGCCGCCAAGGCCCTATCGAGGTCCGGATATCGGACCAGGCTTCCATCACTTCGGCGTTCGATCACCTGGTGGAAATAGACCCCGTCTTCAAAGGCGACCAATGCCTTGAGAACCTCCGGCGTGGGCCGAACGCGGAGGGCGTTGCTCAAGTGAAGTTTGCTCACCCGGACACCGCTCTCCAAAAGGCGGGATAGGCTGGAGTCCGGAGCCTCGTATTGGAGGGCAAAGTGGCAGGTATCGTAGTTGATGCCGAGGTGGCGTTGAAGTCGATCATCGCCCCGGTGTTCATTTTGAACCTGGTGGAACAGTTCGAGGAATTCCTCAGTGTTCTCAACGGTTCCGAACGGTTCGGGCTCCAGACCCAAATGCAGTTCGATTCCTGTCCGGCTTCGGATGTCGTCGAGATGCTCGACGCAGGCCCATAATTGCTGGCACGCCAGCTGCATTTGGGTGGTGGTCAGGTTGAATTGCTTGAAGCTGACCGGGACGGTGCTGACGCTGCCTGTCACCCCTTCCGGGAGCAATGCCGCCAATATATCGAAGAGGCGCGAGGTATAGTCGAGCCGCTCGGGGTGCGCCCAGTCGGGCTGGGCGACCTGTTCCTTAACCCGGGAGCCATGGAAGTTGCCATACGGAAAGCCGTTGATGGTGAAGACGTAACACTGATTTTTGCGCAGCCAGTCCTGGAATTTTTGCAGGGTATCAGGAACAGCCAGTTCACGGGAGGCGGTGTCGCTCAATCTTAAGCCGATGGCGAATGGTCGGTCGGGGCAAACACGACCCCGAACCGCGAGGACATGCGTGGTCAGGCTCTGGAGAGTCTCCTGCCAGTCGCGTCCGCGATGGACGTTGGTGCAGTACGCCAGATGCGCGCCGTGGGTCAATTTCACGGGTCCATTCTATCGCCGCAGTGGGGAGCATTCAAAGTCCACATCCCGTCGGCCCGAAGAATTCTCGCCTAAGGATCGGCTATCTACGCTTTCGAGGAAAGGCCGTGGAAGACGTCGAAGAGCAGCTTGAGATTGAGGACCACAATCACACCGGCCACCAGCGAGGCAACCCCGACGAGCCAGGGCGGGCTGGCAAAGACGCCCATCTTCTTTCTACTGCTGGTGAAGTGAATCAGGGGAATGACGGCGAAGGGTAGTTGCAGACTCAGGGCCACCTGGCTGAACAGCAGGAGTTGGTTGGACCCCTTGTCCCCGTAAATGGCCGCAACCACCGCCGCCGGGACCACCGCCACTCCACGGGTGATGACACGCCGCAGCCAGGGGCGCAGTCGCAAATGAATGAAACCCTCCATCACCACCTGCCCTGCCAGGGTGCCGGTCAGGGTCGAATTCTGCCCGCTGGCAAGGAGGGCGATGGCGAAGAGCACACTCGCCGCAGAAGCTCCGAGCATGGGTGACAGCAGTTCGTGGGCGTCCTGCAACTCCTCCACGACCTTTCCCTGCCGGTGGAATGCAGCGGCGGCGACGATAAGAATGGCTCCATTGATGAAGAGCGCGCTCATCAGCGCCACCGTCGAATCAATGGTGGCAAACCGGATGGCCTCGCGCCGACCGCTGATGGTCGGTTCATATTTTCGGGTCTGAACAATCGAGGAATGGAGGTAAAGGTTATGGGGCATAACCGTGGCCCCGAGAATTCCAATCGCGATGTAGAGTCGTTCCGGGTCCTGAATGGTGCTTGCCCTTGGGATGAGGCCCTTGGCCACCCCCAGCCAATCAGGTTGGGCCATGATCAATTCCGCGAGGAAACAGCCTCCAACCAGGAAAATGAGACCGACCACGAGCGCTTCCAGATATCGAAAGCCGTGGTTGGCTAGATACATGATCAGGAAAACGTCCAGTGAAGTCAGCACCACGCCGTAAACTAAAGGGAGCTTGAACAGCAGGTTGAGGGCTATGGCTGAACCGATGACTTCCGCCAAATCACAGGCACAAATGGCGAGTTCACAGAGCAGCCAGAGAGCGTGAACGACAGGGAGCGGGTAATGATCCCGGCACGCCTGTGCCAAATCTCGTCCCGTGGCGATTCCCAACCGTGTGCAGAGGGCCTGCAGCAGGATGGCCATCAGGTTGGACAGAAAGATGACGCTCAGGAGCTCGTAGCCAAAACGTGACCCGCCGGCGAGGTCCGTGGCCCAATTGCCTGGGTCCATATAGCCGACCGCCACCAGATAGCCGGGCCCTGAGAAGGCCAGAAGCTTACGCCAGAAGCCAAGGTGCGGGGCCACCAGTACCGATTGGTGGACTTCCGGCAGGCTCGCCTCCCGCGACGCCCGCCTCCAACCATGGGACGGTGCCTCCGTACCCGGAGCGGAGGGTGGAAGGGTTTGGGGCATGGAAAAGTCTGGAATTCCAACCAATGGAATCAAAGAACAGGATCGCCGAACCGGGATTGAAGTCAACGCCCTTGCTGAACCCGAGGCCCCTTCGACCCTTCATTTTATTGGAACCGATGTGAACAGCCGCGGGCGCTGCCACGTCCCCCTTCCCCGAGAGAATGGTGTTCCGACGAAAAGTGAGTCTTGATGCGAAAGGTTTTGACCCGCAACGGGACCACGTCGGAAGCTGACCGAAATAATTGCAATTTGTTTGATTTTTATTCGATGAATTCGTCCGTCGGGCTGTTCGCCGCTTCAAGCGGCATGAAGCTCACTTACGTTTGGGAACAGGCCACGCCCGAAGCCCGGGTCATTATCGTGGTCTTGATGGTTTTTTCCGTCTTTGCCTGGATGACCATGGGCTACAAGGCTTTGGAGATGCGTCGCGCCCGGCGTCTAAACCTGGTCTTCGAGGCGGAGTACCGAAGCCAGGCGGCATTGCTCGATATCTTCGGGCGCAAGCTGCACGTCGAAGGCTGCCCGCTGTTCATGGTCTATCAGGATGGTTGCTCCGAACTGGATGTCCGCCTGAATTCCCCGGACGGGACCCGTCGTCGATACCTGAGTCTGAAGGCCATGGAACATGTGAAACGGTCCCTGGAGAGCACGGTGGCCCGGGAAGCCCTCCGACTGGAATCCGGGCTGGTGCTTCTCGCGGTTGCTGTCAGCGGGGCCCCGTTCCTGGGTCTGCTCGGCACCGTCTGGGGCGTTATGGACACGTTTGGTGGAATTGCCATGGCAACACAGGCAGGCGGACGGGCCGACCTCCAGTCGATGGCTCCGGGCGTTTCGGCCGCCTTGATCACGACTGTGGCAGGTCTGCTGGTGGCCATTCCCTCGATGTTCGGCTACAACTGGCTGGTTCACACCCTGCGGGTCCTGACCGTGCAGCTCGATAATTTTGCCCAGGCCCTCGCCTCACGGATGGAGACCGAGTTCCTCAAGGACGATGAATAGTCAAGCCCGGTGCATCGCATGGACCGAAACACGGCGGGCGGGACATCAGGTCCGACCTCGCTGAATCCTGGATTATGCGCCGCTTTTCAGCACGATCTCACGCCGTCACGTTAAGCGAGATCAATATCACGCCGCTTCTCGACCTGGCGTTCGTCCTGCTGATTATTTTCATCATCACCACGCCGCGGGTGGAGCAGACCATCAGCTTGAATCTGCCTCAAGGGGGCAATTCCAAGTCCAAGGTCCGGCCCCAGGACATCCTCAATATCGAGGCCAGCACTGCGGGCGATTACCTGGTAGCTGGTCGAAAGGTGCCGAATGAAGCCGAACTGGAGCGCCAGATTGTCGCGGCATACCGGGCCAACAACAATATCGTGATCCGTTTGCGAGTGGATCGGGAAAGCAAGTTGCGCCTCGCCACCACGGTTTTTGATATCTGCGAACGTCATGGGATCACGCGTTTCAGTTTTGCCTCGGAAGCTCGAAGCTCCCGATCCCCCCGATGAATCGCGTTCGCCAGCGTTGCCTGTTTGTCTCCGTGATGATTCACGTGAGCCTGGGGCTGTTGCTGATCTTCAGTCCCGGATTTTCTAGTCGCGACGAAGAGGTTCCGGTTCTGGAATTGGTCCCGAGCGTCATTCATCTGACGGACGATGGGCAGGTCAGTGGCGGAAACCCCAACGCGGTACCCGCTCCCCCCAACGCCAAACCAGCGGGTGCACCGGCACCGGTGCCACCAGCGGTCAGTGAGCCCATCCAACGCAATCCGCCTCCAGTCGCCGAACCACCCAAGGCACCCGAAGCCCGCGAATTGGCCCATCACACGCCTGTTTCCGAGCCTGATTCGCCCGCCCCCAACAAAAAGGTGGAACCGGCTGAGTTGTCATCGCATGAGCCGGTTCCGGACCCAAGTCGCGACAAACCACCGGACACTTCCAAGTCCAACGACAGTCCGAATCACCGCAGGCACAAGATCGAAATCAATCCCGAGATCAAACGCCGTTCACCGGATGACGCCGCCGCTGAACGACAAGCCCAGGAAAAGGCCGATGCGGAAAACCGCCGCAGGGCCCAGAATGAGGCGATCAACCGCTACAATCAGCAGCGGCAGCAGTTGGCCAACAACCTGGGGTCCACGGCCAGTTCACTGGCACGGGGCACCTCGGGTGCCATGGACATTCAAATGCCCGGGGCGGGCGGGGAAGTCTTTGCCGATTACCGGAGTTATCTTGCGGCTTTCTACAAGCAGAAGTGGAACCAGCACAAGCCGGGGGGTATCTCGGTCAAGACCGCTTCCGCCCTGACCATCGTGACCATTGGGCGCGACGGCAAAGTTCGATCCTACAAAGTGGTGGAAAGTTCCGGTCTCGCCGAGGTCGACCGCACCATTCGATTGGTTTTTGATCGTTACAACCAATTGCAGCCTTTTCCCTCGTCGTCCAAAGATGACGAGCGTACCTTCACCTTAACCTTTCGTATCGAGAGCGAATCATCTCCATGAGTCCAGTACGTTGCCGTTCCTGGTTTCACCGTTCCATTGCCGCCGTTCTTTCCGCCTTGGTCGTCCTTCAATCCGCTGTCGGAGAGGAAAACATCCTCATTGATGCCAAGACCCAGGGGACCATTCCGATCCGATTGGTCGGATTTCCCCGCGAAGTCGAGGACACCCTCACCTTTGATCTATCCGTGGTGGGTTTTGAAATCGTGGGTCCTGGAAAGGGACAGTACGAAGTGCGGGGAGGCGCCGACCCTGAGGTCAAAGGAGTCTTGCTGGAGGCTGGTCTGAACCAACCGCGATTCTCGCGAGCGTACACCGGCGGCAGCTCCCGGTCGCAAGCGCATGCCCTGGCCGACGACATCGTCAAGGAGATCACCAAACTTCCGGGAATTGCCCGGACCCGTATTGCCTATCGCAGCGTTTCCGGTGCCCGGGGTTCCCACAACCAACTGCTCTCCGAAATCTACGTTGCCGACTATGATGGAGCGAATGCGGTTGCCATCACCCAGGACCGCAGTGTGGCCGTGGCTCCGACCTGGGTGCCGGGTCGCCTGCAACTGCTCTACACCAGTTACCTCTCGGGTTACCCGGACATCTATTCGCAAGACCTGACAACGAGTGCGCGACTCCCGGTGGCCCATTTTAACGGCCTGAACACGAGTGCCGCGGTTTCGCCGAATGGCACGCACGTGGCCATGATCCTCAGCCGCACCGGCAATCCCTCCCTTTGGGTGGCCAATCTGGACGGCTCCAATCCTCGCCAGTTGACGCGCACCTCCGGTTATGAGGCCTCGCCCTGCTGGTCCCCGGATGGACGTACCATCTGCTTCACCTCCACGGCTGAGGGGAAGGCCGCCCTTTTCACCGTGCCCGCCAGCGGAGGCGCCATGACGAAACTGAAGACGGGAGGGATTTTGAATTGCACTGAACCGGATTGGTCACCTGACGGCAAATGGATTGCGTTCACCCGGGCCGCGGGAGAATTCAAAATCTATATCGTGCCGGCTTCGGGAGGTACCGCCGAAGAGTATTCCGCTGGAGAAGATCCTTGCTGGGCACCGAATTCGCGGACCATCATCTTTACCCGGGGACGAGACCCATCTCGACGGCTGTCGCTGCTTGACGTGCCGACTCGACGCGTCAAAGATGTCACACGAATTTCGGGGAGTTGTTCCCAGCCCAGTTGGACCAAATAACCGTCCCGCGAATTTTTGCTGTCTATGAATCAACTGACCAAAATTGGTCTCACTTTGCTGACCGCCGTTGCCCTGTGCAGCGTTGGTTGCAAAAAGAAACCTTCCAACATCACGCCCCTCCCGGGCGCTGGGCAATCGTCGGCCCCGACGACGTCGTTTGCCAGCGATCCGATTCGGACGACGCGGCCATCCAACACCGGGCTCGCCCCGGGCAATGCGTTTCAACCGGGTAATGACAGCGGCAGCCGTGCCGTGCCGTTCGACCCGAACGCCGGCACCCAAAAATCCGATCTGTCCGCACCGTTGGGCGGCACCGACGCCAACCCCGGGCCCCGCCCGGGCGGCGACAAGCCGGAGGATCGCGAAACCCTCAAGGGGGACACGGTCTATTTTGAGTACGACAAGTCGGCGATCAAGTCGTCCGAATACGCCAAGATTGCAGCGGTTGCGGAATACTTGAAGTCCAATGCGGGCGACGACCTGGTGGTTGAAGGCCACTGCGACGAACGAGGAACCGAAGAATACAACCGTGCACTGGGTGAACGACGCGCACTTGCCGTCCGCGAGCGACTGGTCAATCTTGGCGTGCCTGCCTCACGGGTAACGACCATCAGCTACGGGAAGGACCGTCCGGTCGACGTGGCACACTCCGAGGACGCCTACTCCAAGAATCGCCGGGGTGAATTCGTCCTTCTCAAGGGCGGAGCGGCCGTCAAGTAACTCGTCATTTCCAAAATGGAGCGGCCCCGCCTCGCTGGCGGGGCCGTTTTTTTGCCCGCCCCATGTCGCATACAGGCCCTTTGAATGCGATTGCCTCTTTACCGGTCTCACCCCAGAGCCTAGGTTGGCGTCAAGTCACATGCTTATGATCGCCCCACTTTTCGGATTGATTGGCACCGGAGAAATCATCGTCATCGCCATCGTCCTGGTTGTCTTGTTCGGGGCGCGGAAAATTCCCGAGCTGATGAAGGGCGTTGGACAGGGAATGAAGGAATTCAAGAAAGCAACCAAGGATGAGTCCGATCCGAATGCCCGGTGATCACCTCCCATCGGTCGTCCGAGTCACCTGCTGATCCCGCCACCTGCTGCCCCTTTTCTTAACCAATAAATTTCGCCATGCAAAACTCTGTCTTTGCGTTCATTGGAACCGGTGAGGCTGTCGTCATCGGTATCGTGTTTCTGGTCCTCTTTGGTGCCAAGAAGGTCCCGGAATTGATGAAAGGTCTCGGCACGGGTATGCGGGAATTCAAGAAGGCCTCGCGCGAAGTTCAGGATGAATTGGAGCGAGCGGCCCATGAACCGACCCCGCCGCCCCCGGCCCCCCGGCCTGCTGCGGATGCGGTTCCCCAGACCCCGCACCCGGAACCGGTCTCCGCCGCCGCCTCTGCCTGGTCGAAGCCCAACCCATTTCCTGGTTCTGAAAAGGCCTGAGGTTCTGGTTTATTCCAAAGTCCCGCTGGATGGGCCAATAACACTGGCCACTTCATCGCCTTGTATTCGATACGACCATTTGACGGGGTAATTCTTCATGGCTGAGCTGCCGGAGGTTCTCCCTCCCGATCCTTCCGACCCGTCCCACGACGAGGCCGGGGGACCCGTTAAATCATTTCTTGAGCACCTCGAGGATCTGCGGTGGACGCTGGTCCGCTGTGCCGTGTCGTTGTTCCTCGGCATCATCCTTTGCCTTAGTGCCAGCAATTACATCATCGCGTTTCTGAAGTGGCCGCTCGAACGTGCCCAACAAATGCGGACCTCGTCTGATCCGCAAATCACCATTTCTGTCGGCACGAATATCCTTGCCCGCTTTGCCGCCAACGATCCCCGACAATTTCCACTGGGTACCGGGGCGACGAACGACGCATTTTTCCGTTTGGCCACAGTTCGGGTGGGAACCAATGATATTTTGGCAGTGGTGCCTGATGCCAATCCCCCCGCCATTGCCCAACAGGCGATGCATGTCGACCTGGCGGTCATTAGTCCGGCAGAGGCCTTTACGGTGGCCATTCAGATTGCCATCTATGGGGGCTTCACCGTTAGCGCCCCTTTCCTGATCTTTTTCATCGCCCAGTTCGTTTTGCCGGCCCTCCACCAGCACGAGAAACGATTCATCTATCGGATCGCCGGTTTCGCTTCGGGACTTTTCTTTGCCGGAGTCGCCTTTTGTTATTTGGTCATGATGGTGGTGACCTTGAGCGCAACCGTTGGCTTTTCGGATTGGCTGGGGTTGAAGTCGAGTTTTTGGAAGGCGAGCGAGTACATCAGTTTCATGTGCTGGTTCATGCTCGGCATGGGACTGAGTTTTCAATTGCCACTGGTGCTGCTCACCCTGGTCAAGATTGGACTGCTCGATTACCGGAAGTTATCCAGCTTTCGCTCCTATTGGGTGGTCGCGGGACTGACTCTTGCGGCCTTTGTGACTCCCGACGGCAATCCGTTGACCATGTTCCTCATGTTCCTCCCGCTTCACGTACTCTACGAAATCAGCGTGATCATTGCTTGGCGCTGGGACCGGAATGCACGTCGCGAAGCCGCAGTGGACATCTGAGTTGATGTCTGAATTGACGTTACTGGATCGGAATCCTTTCAAGCCAGGGACCCGGCCCTTCCAAGCGGCCGAAAGTTTTGTTCACTCCCGCCAACTCCGTACTTGCCTCGGCCCGCTTCCTGCGTAGCCTCTGGTTACCGAGTTTACCTATGCACCCTTCGAAATCGCTCCTCTCTTCGGCCGTTTGTAGCTTGGCAGGTTTAACCGTCCTACTGACGGGTTGTGCCAATGCCGAAAAGAAGTTGGGACGTGGCCTCACCAATTTGACCGAACCCCTCCGCTTGGGAGAGATGCAGTACGCCTACGAGCAATCGTACCTGTATGATGGTTCAAGCGTTGCGGGTACCCGCGGCTTCATTCATGGAATCAACCGGACCATCGCCCGGACCGCAGTGGGTGCTTTCGAGGTGGTGACCTTCCCGGTACCCTCCGGCCCCTTCATCAAGCCCGACGGTGTCGTCCACCCCGACAGCTACAAGCCCGGCCCGATCGACAGCTCCACCATCACGACCGACCGGGTGCTGGGCTTTGATGGACAGGACGTTGCTCCGTTCATCCCGGGTAGCCGATTCACCATCTTCGGCGATTAACCAGCGGTTATGGGCGAGCCATTCTGGCCCGCTACAACCCTTCATCAGGCTCACTCCGTTGGCCTTTGGGCAAACGCTTGGTTTGCCTTGGAAGGTACTGACATCTCGCGAGGCACCTTTGCACACTCCGCCAACCGCTTCGGTTGGCGGTCTGCTTTTAGAGGGTAATTCGTATTGCCAAATCCGAGGAATCCCCGCCCGAACCGATGAACTCACTGACTCAGCGATCCCCTTGCAAGGTCAACTTCGTCCTGAACCCCCTGGGGCTTCGCCCGGACGGTTATCATGAGTTGGAAACGCTCTTCTACTCCGTTCCTCTTTTCGACGAACTCACGGTCGAGGCCGGTGACCCGGGGCTCGTTCTGACCTGCTCCCATCCTGAATTACCGGTCGATGGCTCCAACCTTGTTCACAAGGCCGCCACACAATTCTTCCAGATCACCGGACTAACTCCTGCAATCCGAATTCATCTTGAAAAGAAGTTGCCGTTGGCCGCTGGTATTGGCGGTGGCAGTGCCAACGCCGCCGTCACGCTCCGGTTACTCAATCAGTTCTTCGGCTTCCCTCTCGAGGCTTCAGCCCTGGACCCCATCGCGGCCCGTCTCGGCAGTGATGTCAATTTCTTCCTCCAGGATGGTCCCGCGATTGGCCTCGGGCGCGGTGAACGCATTGAATCCCTGCCGCCCTTCCGACTCCTTGAGGGTAAGGCCATGGTGCTTTTTCATCCTGGCTTCGGGGTTTCGACACCTTGGGCATTCAAGCAATTGTCCGAATTCCCCCTAGCACGCAACGGAAGGCCGGGTCGTGCTGCTGAAGTGGCACGGTCGTTCATCGATGGGGATTGGCCGACCGCCGCTGCCGGTTTGTACAACGGTCTTGAGCAACCGGTCCTCCGAAAGTTTCCCATCCTCCGTCTCTATCAAGAGTTCTTCCTGGAGTCCGGCGCGAGGGCGGCCCTGATGAGCGGCAGTGGTTCCACCACCTTTGCCCTGTTCGATTCACCTGAACAGGCCTGGCACGTCCTGCCGGCCTTTAAAGAACGGTTCGGCCCTTCGGGTTGGTTGGAAGTAGCCCCCCTTTAGACAGCGGCCCCTCGTGCGGCGTCCCTTTACGTCGAACATCAGAACGGTGTGGAAGAATTGGACTTACAACTTGGAATAGAGGGCACGAAGGCGAGGCTGGGAGGGGTGGTAGGTGAGTTGTTTGTGGGCTCAGGGTCATGGAGGTGGAGCGGCTTGTCCGGGGGTTTTACGGCTTATTCTGGAGGGGAGGGTGGTTCGTTTCCGGGGTGAAAATAAATCACTGTAAGTGCTTGACAATCAACGAGTTATGCGCGCAAAAAAATTTCGTGCTAACTGCCTCTCTTTCAACCACTTACGACGATTTTGTTCGACCCGCCCTTCAGCTCCTCGCCGACTGTTCGAAAACCCGGGTCTGTCCCTCGATGAGCGATGCAGATTGGGTTTCCATGGGCATTCAAAGAGTGGTGCAGGAATGCTCCAGCGGGCGGGCTTTCCTCCAAACCCACGGAGCCCGATTGAAGTCTTGCCCGGAAATCTCGCTTTACTTCCACTCCCTCAAGAGCGAGCGCCGTCTGAAAGTACTCACGGAAGTCAATGGCCGCCTGCTCAGCCAGCTCGCCAAGTTCTTGCCCGACGAACTGGGGGAGTATCCCCAATTGGCCAATTTCGACGTCTATGCCGGTGACGGTCACTGGCATGAGGCCGCTGCGCATGACCCCGCATCCACCACAAGACCCATGCCACCGGACACTTCTACGCCCTGAATTTGCGCAACCGCACCCTCCACCACCTCACCCTGGGCAAGGGCAAGAAGGAGCATGACATCCATGCCCTCAAACGCCTGAGTCCCAAAGAACTTCGCCAAGGGGCTCCTGACGGACGCCAGGTCATCTACGTCTGGGACAAGGCCTGCTATGACTTCCGCTTCTGGCACAACGTCAAACAATCCGCGGGCGTTTACTTCATCACACTGGAGAAAGAGAAAAACGCCCTCCAAACCATGGGAGTACGTTCCTGGGACAAAACCGCCTCACTCAATCAAGGCGTCCTCACCGACGAACTGGTCGGCTCCAGCAACGGGGTGATGCTACGGCGAATCATCTGCATTGCTCCGGACACCGGGGTCCAGCGGGTCTTTCTAACCACTGAAATGACTCTGCCTCCGGGTATTATCACCCATCTCTACCACCGCCGCTGGCGCATTGAGAAGATTTTCGACTCCCTCAAGAACAAGCTCAACGAAACCAAGGCTTGGGCCACTGGATCGGTTGCCAAGACCGCCCAGGCCCATTTCCTGTGCCTGACTCACAACCTCTTGCGTCGGCTCGAACAGGTTCTGGCCGCACGGGAGAAGATCACCAACCTACCCGACGAAGACCGTCAGGCAGCACGCCTGGAACAACAAAAACAACTCGCCCTCAACGCCGGTCGTCCCTGGCCCTCCACCTGGAACGCTTTCTCCAAACCCGTCCAGTACTCCGTCAAACTCATCCGCTGGCTTCGCTCCTCCATCACCTTAAAGCTTCCCTGGCACGCCGCCCTGCCTCGCCTTCGTGCCCTCTATTCCAAGTTGTAAGTCCATTTCTTCCACACCGTTCGAACATCAACAAATGACCTGTCCCTTTGTCGTTTCGGGAATATCGTGATTGTTATTTTATATTTATCACTGACGACCCTCGGTCTGAAACAAAAATGTAACCGAGGCGGTCAGCGGGATATTTTCAGGAACCGACAGCTTGCGATTTAAGAACAATCCTTAAGCGACGCTTGCCATTCGGGATGGATTGGGATAACCCCCTGCCACATTGATTCGCCCGTGGACAACGAATTCTTGATATTGATTGCCCCGAAATTCAGGCATACTCCAACGACATGAAGTCTTCCTACGAACTGGCCATGGAACGATTGGGTGCAGGGAAACCATCGCGCCCGCTGAGTGCGGCTCAAAAAGCTGAGATCGCCGACCTGGATTCACTCTACAAATCACGCGTTGCCCAGCGTGAGATTGCTTTCCAGGGAGAACTCGCAGGGGCACAGGCTTCGGGAGATCAAGCTGTTGTTGACACTGTTCGCGCTCAATTCCTTCACGACAAGCGAAAGCTCGAAGAGGAACTCGAGGCAAAAAAGGAGCGGGTCCGGAACGGTTGAGCCGATTGAGGCGGTTGATACCTCCTTTGGTTTGCACGTGGGCCGTCGTTGGATGTCCCCACAGGCAATGGTGTTTACTGCGACGGTATCGAGTCGTAGATGACCTTGGAGAGCACAGCAAAGGCCGCCGCGCCGAACTCTTTGTCGTCCATGTAGCGGGTCACAATTTTGTCGTTGTCGGCCATGCGCTGGACCATGAGGTCGTCCAGCAACTGCTTCAACCCGAGCTGGAACTTATCGAATGGGTTCGCCTGCCGCAGCTGGACGATCTGCTGGTTGTTCGCCGCCTTTTCCCGGATTTGCTCGAAGAAAAAGCGGTCTTCATCGGTGAAGTTGGTGCCGAAGCGCTCATTCAACACCTTGATGATTTCAGACAACGGCACCCGGTCGTCCTTCGTTTTTCCAGTTCCGACGTCCGTTGGACTCTTTACCCCCTCGGGTTCCCCTTCCTTGAGGGCAATCCCACCCGAGAAAATCCGTTGAAGCCGATAATATTGGAGGACGACCTCATCTCCCAATTTTAACCGCTCTGTATCGCGGTCCAGAGGAAGATGGGGCAGCAGGAAGCGTCCGTAGCTGTAGAGCATCTCCAAGGCCGGATCACCATAAGGCATGATCTGGCTCATGAACGAATAGATGTTCACGTAGCCGTTAAGTTTTTCCCTGAATTCGCTGCGCTTCGGCTCGTCCGTCATCGCCTTGAAGCGGTCCACCGCCGGTTGTAGGTGGAGCTGCATTCCGGCATGGTCTTGCGCGTTTTGCAGGGCAATGGGTTTGTAAAAAATCCGCGCAAACGCTTCGACCTCACTCCAAAAGTAGACTTGGGCGGCATCGAGTTCATGCTTGAGGGTCTCGAGTTGCTGCGGATCAGAGGCCTCCTGCAAACTCGTCGCGTCGTAATAGGGCTTGAACGCCTTGTAGATGTCATCGGCCGCATTGACAAAATCCAGGACGAATGGGTTTTCCTTGCCGGCAATCCTTCGATTGAGCCGGGAAAGGGTCTGGACCGCCTGCACGCCATCGAGGCGCTTGTCCACGTACATGGCACAGAGCAGCGGTTGATCGAAGCCCGTCTGATATTTGTTGGCAACGAGGAGCACCTGATAATCGGGCGAAGCGAATCGCTTCGGCAGTTGCCTCTCGCTGATCGCGTCACCGCTCACGCAATCCGTGTTCATTCCGGGTTCGGTATAGCTATCGCCGGTGTCCGGGTCCCGGACTGTGCCGCTGAAGGCAACCAAGGGGCGCACATCGGTGATTTTATTCTCCGCGATGTAGCGTTGAAACGCCTGCATGTACCGCACGGCATGGAGTCGGGACGACGTGACCACCATGGCCTTGGCCCGCCCGCCCAGCTGCGCACGGACCTTTTGTCGGAAATGTTCCACCATCACCGCAGTCTTTTGCTCGATATTGTGCGGATGGAGGCTCATGTATTTGGCCAGAGCCCGCGCCGCCTTTCTTTTTGGCAGGTCGGGATCGTCCTCGATCGCCTTCACCAACCGATAGTAGGTGGCATAGGTGGTGTAGTTTTTTACCACATCGAGGATGAATCCTTCTTCAATCGCCTGCCGCATCGAGTACAGATGGAAGGCCTCGGGCAGCCCATTTGCACCCTTGCGTCCAAAAAGCTCCAAGGTCTTGCCCTTAGGGGTGGCAGTGAAGGCAAAGAAGCTCAAATTGGTCTGAGGTCCGCGCGACTGAATGACCTGATTGAGCCGGTCTTCCCAATCCGGTTCCTCCTCGATATTCTCATCCTTGGAAGCCGCTCCGAGAATCTCCTTCAGCTCGCGGGCCGTTTCTCCGCTTTGGCTGGAATGGGCCTCATCGACGATGATTGCATACCGGCGTCGGGCAATCTCGAATTCCCATTGGGCCGCCTCGGCCTTCTGCGCCGGAGTGGCCTCTTCCTGATTCTGAACTCCCGCCGCGTGCAGCAATCCCCGCAGAACGAACGGAAACTTCTGCAAGGTGGTAACGACGATCTTCGTCCCGTCAATCAATGCCGCCGCCAATTGTTTTGAGTCCTGATCGATGGCTTTCACCACGCCTTGCGCGTGTTCGATCTGATAGATGGCATCCTGCAACTGTCGATCGAGCACCTGGCGGTCGGTGATCACCACCACGCAATCAAAGACCTTGGCGTCATCTTGATCATGCAGGCTGGCGAGGCGGTACGAGAGCCACGAGATGCTATTCGTTTTACCGCTGCCGGCAGAGTGTTGGATGAGGTAGTTGCGGCCCAAACCGTTGTTCCCTGCGGCTGCCACCAGCTTCCGCACCGAATCCAACTGATGGTAGCGCGGAAATACCATGGTCTCGCGCGAAACCATCCGATGCCCGCCGCGCCCGTCCTCGACCTTCTCCTCTTTCGTTTCCAGGAACAGGAAGTGACTGAGGATATCCAAAAAACTGACCGACTGAAGCACCTCCTCCCAGAAATAGCCGGTGCGATACCCCGACTCATGCTGTGGATTGCCCGCACCGCAGATGATTCGGCCCGGATGACTGCCCCGGTTGAACGGGAGGAAAACTGTCTTCTCGCCCGCGAGCCGGGTGCACATGTGGACCTCCTCAGAATCGGCGGCGAAGTGGACCAGTGCACGCTTCTTGAAGTCAAATAATGGCGCACGCGGATCGCGGTCGTTCCTGTACTGGGCGACGGCATGCCGCCAGGTCTGCCCGGTGCCGGGATTTTTCACCTCGATGGTGGCCACCGGCAGGCCGTTGAGCGCCAGGACGATATCGATGGTGCTGTTATTGCCGGGATGACAAGCCACCTGCCGGGTGACCGTCAGCCGGTTCTTGGAGAACAGCTTCAGGACCTCGTAGTTGGCACCATGCGCTGGTTTGAAGTAGGCGAGCGCAAAGGATTTGCCATAAAACTTGAATCCATGCCGCAACACATGAAGCGAACCCTTCGCATCCAGCTCCTTCATCAGCGAATTGAGCAGCAAGGCCTCCAGCCCCGCCGCGTGCAGTGCCCGCATCTCGGCCCAAAGCTTCGGTTGGGTGTCCGCGATGAAGGCGAATATCTGTGCCGGGAACAACGCACGTTCCTTGTCCCAATCGGAATTGCTGCCGGACGTCCAGCTGCCGCGAGTGACCAGGATTTCCTCGATGTATGTCTCGAAGGCGCGCTCTGTGGTTTGGCTCATACGGCAAAATATTGAGATGGTCCCCGAAAACTGGACCAGTTGTTAAGTTATGGTTTTGCGGGTTTGATCTGGAAGGAAAGGATCAGACCAATGAATGCAAAAGCGAAGCGAAAAAAGCACAGTGCAGCCTTCAAAGCGAAGGTAGGAATGGAA
>CAITXU010000060.1 GCA_903896505.1 uncultured Verrucomicrobiota bacterium
ATATGGAAGTGATTGGACATGATGCAGTAGGTGAGCACCCGCACCCCGCAGAATCCGGCGTACGCCTGCATCCAAAGGACAAACTGCTCCTTCTCATTGGAACCAAAGGCCATCCGCCGCTCCACCACCCGCGAAATGCAGTGGTAGTATGCCGCTCCCACACACGAATCCAACTTCAAGCGAGCCTGTCGCATGGAAGGAAAGTATCGAGGGGCTGGAAACATGTCAAACAAAAGACCTGTCCCTTAGTGTTTAAAATTCGGATCGAATGGAAGTTACCGGTGATACGTCCTTGGTTGCGTGAACCTGGGGCATCTTTTGGTGGGGAAGGGGTGGTTGACGGTAGGTCAGGTGGAGGACGCGGCGGCTTTGCAACGTTCTGAGGGGTTGAGGCTTGACCGTGCCATTATCCAATTGGGGTTTGTCTCCGAACGACAGATGCTTGAATTGATGTCCGAACAGCTTCACCTGCCGTTGGTGCAGTTGCAGGATGTCACCATCGACCCTGAAACCCTGAGGGCTCTTCCGTCCAAGATTGTCTACCGAAAACGGCTTGTTCCCATCGCCCGTGAGAATGGGGTGCTTCAGGTGGCCACCAGTGATGCGTTTGACTTATATGCTGTCGATGACCTGCGGCTGAGCACCGGTCTCGACATTCAGCCCGTGTTGGCCTCACGCGAAGATATCGAGAAGGTCATCAAGTCCCATTATGGATTGGGTGGCGATACGCTCGACGAAATGGTGGGGGCGAATGACTCCGAGGGGAATGGGTCCTCCGTAGCCGTGGGTGAGGACCTTCTTGAGGCGGCGCAAGAGGCCAGCGTCATCAAGCTCGTCAACGAAATCATCATCGAGGCCGTTAATGAGCGTGCCTCGGATATTCACATCGAACCTTACGAGTATACCATGTCGATTCGGTACCGAATCGACGGCGTGCTGCAAGAGGCATCCGTGCCGCCGCAGATGAACCGGTTTCAGGCGGCGATCATCAGCCGCATCAAGATTCTTGCGAACCTGAACATCGCCGAGCGTCGAATTCCCCAGGATGGACGGATCAAATTTCAGGTGGGGGGGCGTCAGGTGGATGTCCGTGTCAGCGTGATTCCCATGCTGTTCGGGGAGGGGGTGGTGATGCGGCTTCTCGACAAATCCAACGTGCTCTTCACTCTCCAGCAGTTGGGCATGGACGACACCACCTACGGGTTGTTCAAGGGCCTGATTGATCGACCTCACGGAATTTTTCTCGTCACCGGTCCCACTGGCTCCGGAAAGACGACGACGCTTTATGCAGCGCTGAATGCCATTGTCGGTCCGGGAATCAAAGTGCTGACCGTCGAGGATCCTGTCGAATACAACCTTCAGGGGGTGAACCAGATACCCGTCAATCACCAGGTGGGTATGACCTTTGAAAAGGGTCTTCGTGCCATCCTTCGGCATGATCCAGATGTCGTGATGATCGGTGAAATTCGTGATTTGGAGACTGCCCGGGCCGCCACCCAGGCGGCGATGACCGGACACTTGGTGTTGTCGACATTGCATACCAATGACAGTGCATCGTCCGCTATGCGGTTGATCGAGATGGGGGTCGAACCCTTTCTTGTGAGCAGCACGATGATTGGAGCCATGGCTCAACGTCTGGTCCGGCGGGTTTGCCCGAAATGCCGGGAGGAATACGTGCCAGATCCGGCGACTCTTCCACGCGACCTCAAGTTGGAACCGGGCGTCACTCTGACACGTGGGAAAGGATGTCCACACTGCCGTGGAACCGGATACCGCGGGCGGACGGGCCTCTACGAGTTGATGGTCATGAGCGAGATCATTGCGGAAAAAATCATGGAACGGGCACCGGTTCCACAAATCGTTGCCGCAGGTCGACCGACCGGGCTGCGATTGCTTCGAGAGGATGGCTGGATCAAAGTCCGTGCAGGGATGACCACTCCAGACGAAGTTGTCTACTGTACGGCGTTGTAAGTGCGAGGTCGGGTGCTTGTTTTTGCATGCGGGAATGGTGGTGCCGTTTTGTCCTCGAATCGTTACCGGGCGGAAGTCCAACGTTCCCGGAGGGTCAGAATCGCGGGTAGAGAGGTTAATGCCGCGAGCATGCAAGCTGCGGTTCCGGTGGCCATGATCCAACCCAGACTTTGGATGCCCTGATGGTCACCCAGTATGAGGCTACCAAATCCAACAATGGTACTGAGTCCTGATACCAAGACTGCCTTGCCGGTGCTCTTGCTGAAAATACCCGGGCTTCGTTCCTCGGCATAGCGATTGAGCATATGAATGCCATTGGTCACTCCGATGCCGATGACCAAAGGTAGCATCATGATGTTGGCCGGATTGAACGCCAGATGAGTCCACCCCATGAATCCGGTCACCCAAAGTGTCCCGATGCCCACGGGGAGCAGGCAAAGGATCACGCTGGAAAAGCTGCGGAAATGATACAAAACGAGGAGGACAATCGCTCCCAACGCCCACCAGGCTGCCTCAATATAAGAGGTTCGGAGCAGTTCGGTGTAGTAGTATAACTGGACGGGTGTTCCGGTCACACTGGGGTCCACGGATTGAAGCTCCTTAACAAATATTTCCTGAGGTTCCCGCTCCCATACATCCGTTTTAGGATAGACCTGAATCAACTGTTTCCCGGTACGACCCACAAAGCGGTTGCGCAAGGAAACGGGGAGGTCCTCCACCCTGAGCCCGGATGAATCATCCTGGGATCGCAAAACATCAAAGGTGTCCCGAAGGTCGTTGAAGAGGGCAAGTTGATAGGCGCCGAGCTTGGCCGCCCGCTCCGGACGCAATTGTAAATCACCGGTAAACATGGCGGTTCGGAGGCTTTTGACGTTGGCGATCAAGTCTCGCAGGTCCGCGAGCAAATTGGTTTCACCTGCCGCGATGACTTCGTCCACCGCCAGGAGCAAATACCCATTCAAGCCGTAAAGGGTTTGATTTAAATTGACCAGGTCAACCGGTGCCGGATCGGGTTCGGCAAATCGGAGACCTGTGGTGATGGTCTTGACTCCTCGGATGAGTTGGAGCCGTTGCCCTGGGGGCTCTGCCAGGAATGTGGCCATGGAATCGATGCTCTTGACGCTGGGAAGGTTGGTCAACAAGCGCTGAAGGCGGACGGCCTGGTCCAGATTGGTCGCCACGACGGCACCGTACAGGACTGACTTTTCGGAGGACTTTACCAATTTCTTTTCAAATGCCACCGATGCCAGGTCTTTGCTCTGCATGTTGAGCAAATTGTAGTCGAATTTGACCTTTAATGCCGAAACAGCAGCGACACCACACAGAGCGGTGGTGATGCCCAGGACCCACCAGGGACGGCGGAGCCACGATTGTTCGAGATGGGTCCGAAATTCGTCACCAGCAGTGGTGGTGTCTCCGGGCGTCTTTGCCGCCGCCAAATCGAGAGCGTTCTGCTTTCCCCGGAGCAGCATCACCGGAAGCAACGTGAGCATCGGGATCAGGCAAATGACCATTCCCCCGCCGGTAATGATTCCCATTTCCTGAATACCTCGGAAATGGGTCAAAGACATGGCGAAGAACGCACCGGCAGTGGTCAGGCATCCGGTCAGAATCCCGTGACCGGTAAAGACCATCGCCTTTTCCATGGCGGTGGTTTGGTCGCGGCCCCGGCGGATTTCCTCCTCGTATCGCGTGATGAGATGGACCCCGTAATCGATGGCCAATCCGATGAGCATCGGCACGAAGGTTATGGTTAAAATGTTGAGGTGCCCGATGACCAGGGTGGTGTAACCCATTGTGTACCCCAAACCGATGACCAGGCAAAAGACCGCCTTCAAGGGACGTCCCGTCCCACGGTAGCCGACGATGAAGATGGCAGCGCACAGGAGCAGGGAAACGATGGAAGCTTTGGTTGAATCCTGCTGGGACTGCTGCATCTCATCATATTCGAGCACCGGTTCTCCGGTGATGCCGACGTTTACCCCGGGTACTTCCTCCGTAACCTTCTTCACCAACGCTCTAAACTGATCGACCGCGTCCTGGTTGAGGTCCTCTGTGCGCGCCTTGGCCGTAACCAAGTAAATCCGCCCTTCGGCGAAGGTGACATATTTGTCGCGTTCGGCTTCGTCACCGGCTCCAAACAGGGCGTCGATGCCGGGCGAGGGCGGCGTTCCAGGTCGACCCAGGCTCTCCTTGGCTCGCTGGACGATGCGGGTGAGGGCGGGAAGCGCCTTTAAGAGCGAGGTGGTGGAGGCGTTGGTTTCCCGGCTGCTGGTTCGAATCGTGGTGTTGATCCGCTGAAACAGCGTCACCAAATTGGACGCCCCTCCAAATTGTTGGATGAACGGTTGGTAATCGACCAGAGTTTGCTTCAGGTCGAAAAGGTTGGTCTCTGGAACAAAGAGCAGGGCTTTGCGGCCCAGCATCTTCAAGTCCCCTTTGTAAAAGACGTCCGTAAACAGATTCGATGGATTGGCCTGCGTTGAAAGCCGCTCCAGCCGACTGCCCAAGCGCTCGACAAACTGCCGGTTCTTCTCGGGGTTTTCGGATTCCACGACACAGACCAAGTCGTCCTGTCCTGGAAACTCGTCCTTCAACGCCAAAAAATTACGGTGATACGGTTGGTCTGACCCGACGAGGGCATTTCGGTCGAGGTCGAACTCGAGGCGGGCGACCGTGAACCATACGCAGGCACCGAACAGGGCCAGTTGAGGCCATGCGAACCAGCCCGGGTGGGCGATGACGCCCCGGGCCAGGGCGGTCAAGAACCGGACCGTGAATGAATTGGACGCAGCGGACATCGTGTACCCCGCGAGGGTAGCCCCAAGGCTGGGAAAATGGAAACAGGTCCGTTGAACTTGAACGCGTTCAGCCTCTTCTCCCGTTCTGCTCGGGTATTTCCTGGGGTAATACCGTCTCGAAAAACGAGGGAAGATGACGGAACCGGGTACGCCTCCCGATTAAGGCCTCCAGGCAGCCCGGCTGCCATCAATGGCCATTTGATAGCGCAATGACTCGACCACCTGCGCTTCGGAACCATCCGGACGGATGACCCAAACCGGGCGTTTGTCGGCCGTCTTCTCGGCATAAACCTTTTTCATGCGTTCCGGATTGCTCCAATAACGTTCGTCGGTGCAACGGAACGAAATCCATTTTCCATCTGGAGACCATGCCGCCGGAGTGCAGACAAACGGGGGGCCAAATTGGGTCAATTGGCGCTGGCCCTGACTATCGACACCGATGATAAACAGCTCCAGGGCATCACCCACTGGAAACGAGTAAACAATCTCCCGGGAATCGGGTGACCAATTGGGAAAGGTCGCCCCCACCTTGCTGACACCCGCAACCACCCGCCGCTTGTTGGCCCCATTCCAATCCATGATATACACGGTCACTCCTCCTTCGGGCGGATGTCCGGTGTAGCAAATGAGACGGCCATCCGGGGACAGGGTGGGGTCATGTCCTTCGCCCAGCTTTTTAAGGTCGCTGCCGTCTGGTCGGATGCTCGCCATCTCCGGCTTGTCGCCGTGCATTCCAAAGACGATCAGCTCCCCAACTGGGGTTTTTCGCCAGCTGGGCATATAGCAAACATCCGGAGAACGCAGCAATCGTCGCACATGGGAACCGTCTGCCTGCATGATCCACAGATTGGTCGTGCCCTCCCGGTCGGACATGAAGACGATTTGCCGCGCATCCGGTGACCAACAGGGATACCGGTCCTCGGAGCCGGGAGACCGGGAAACATTGGTCATATCTCCGGTATCCGGATTGGCGATAAATACCTCCGTGTCCCCCGTCCGTACCGACGTCACCAGGAGCTGCTGTCCGGCCAGCGGACCGCCATGCAGAATGATACAACCCGACATCGTGGCGATGCCGCATGAAATCCATCGTGGAAGGGGCATGGAAAGACCTTGCCAGATAAAATGCTCTGCCGCCAGCCGAATGAGAAAGGCCGTGTCCAAGTGGGGCCCAAGTCAACCTTACCTTGCAATCCAACGTCCGCCTCGACGCGGCGATTGTTGCCAGGACTAGCCTTTTGAGGTCCTGAAGAACGCTGCCAGGCCACCGCCCGCCAGCAGGATGCCGCCGATCAGCATCCAGACGGCTTTGTCCGTCGGTGAACCGGTGAAAAACCGGGAGATATCCGAACTAAACGATTGCATGGCATTGATCCCGAGGACGATTAGGACCACTCCGCCCACGGCCAACACTGCTGAGACGATTTGATTCATTTAAACCTGTGAAAGGAGGGTGACGATCAACGCCCCGCCGCAGGGCTCAATCCGGTAGACAGCGAAGCCGTACCAGACGGGAATCGATCTCGAACTCCTATGGTTGAATGATAAATATCGGTCCTTTGGTTGCTCAATCAGGTGTTCACCCCATCGACAGGATGAATCGCATCTCCGACATTGGAAACCGGTCGGCAGGAGCGCTCGGACTGTCTCCTGAATTTCGGTCCTTGGAAGTTAGCGGTCGGTTACGATGAAGCACGATGTCACCAGATTTGCGCGACGGTATGCGGTGGCGTTACGACGTCATTTGCAGGCTGGGAGCTCGTCAAAGCTGGAATCAGCCGTGCGCCTTGGTCGACTCGCGGTGCTGGGTAAAATTGAAACACTGGACCTGGCTCGGGTCCACGAACAATCGCTCCCTCCAACAGATTCCCGTGGTGATGCGATCGAGAAAAAGCGATTGTCCGACGAATTTTTCGCCGAAGCGGTTGGACCCATTGTCGAAACGCACCGCGCCTCCCGCGAGAATCAGCGTCAATTGAAGGCGCAAAGCCAGACGCTGACCCGTCGGACCCGGGAACTCGCAGCCGCCAACCGTCAATTGGAGTTGGGCATCCTTCGCCGGAAGGAAGTTGAATCCGCTTTGAAACGAAGCGGCGAGCACTACGCCAAACTGCTCCAGGATTCCGTGCAATTGCAGAGCGGTCTTCGCCGACTGACCCAGCAGGTGCTTGCGGCACAGGAGGATGAACGAAAGAAAATCAGTTTGACCTTGCAAGATCAGATTGCTCAAACCCTGGTTGGAATTGAACTCCGGTTGCACGCCCTGAAGAAGGAGGCCCGATTCAATACCGAGGGTTTAAAGGCCGAGATTGCCAGCACCCAACAATTGGTAGCAAAATCCGCGAGATCGGTGAGAAAGGTCGCACGCCAATTTGGCGGACTATGACAGCGAAGCAACTCCTATGGTCTCGGCGCTATGTCAGGGCCTTGCGCAAACACCTTCGAAGTCGGTCGGGTGCGGGTGGGGATACAGCACGGGGATTGGGAGCCGAAGCGCTGGCGGTCGGACTCCAGACACTCGATCTGGCAAAGCTTCATGAGCAGACACTGATAGCCTACCTGGATCATGGCTATTCCGTTGGCACCCGTTTGTCGATCATAAAAAAAGCCGGGGCATTTTTCGCCTCAGCCATTGTTCCCGTGGATGACCTCCGCCGTGGCTCCCCAGAGACTTCGGCTGAAATTCAGAGCTTCATTGATGCCTTGAGTCAGCGGACTGTCGATTTGGCGGCGACGAACCTCGACCTGAGCCGGGAAATTTTACAACGAAAGGCCGCGGAAGAAGCGCTTCGACAAAGCGAACGGCATTACAGTCAGCTGCTGGCAAAGTCCGACCGGATGCAAGAAGAGCTGAGACGCCTTTCCAGGCAGGTCTTATTGGCTCAGGAAGAGGAGCGAAAGGAGATCAGCCGGGAGTTGCACGATGTCATTGCGCAGACATTAACGGCCATCAATCTGCGATTGGCGACCCTGGCAACCAACGCGACGCTCAGCACCAAGGGACTCGACCGCAAGATAGCGCAGACACAGAAGCTGGTGCTCAAGTCGGTTGAAATCGTACACCAGTTTGCCCGGGAACTCCGGCCGGCGGCGTTGGATGATCTCGGTCTCATTCCCGCCTTGCATTCCTACATGAAAGCCTTCGCCAGTCGAACGGGTGTGCGGGCTGAGTTCAAGGCGTATTCAGGTGTCGAAAAATTGGATATCAGCAAGCGAACGGTCTTGTTCCGGGTTGCGCAAGAGGCGTTGACCAACGTGGGTCGCCACGCTGACGCCAGCCGCGTCGATGTGCACATTGAAGAGGAAGCTGATGGAATTGTCATGCGCATCAGGGACGACGGCAAATCTTTCGACGCGAACAAGGTCATGCACAGCGGTAACGCCAAACGGTTGGGCCTCCTGGGAATGAGAGAACGCCTGGAAATGGTGGGTGGTTCCTTTCAGGTTGAATCGGAGCCGGGGCAGGGTACCACCATTTTTGCACGCATTCCGCGAAAAAAGAATCCGAAGGGGGCCTCCAAATCCCAACCGAATCCCGGACCCTCCACAGAACCCGGACGACCACAGAAAGAACCATCATGAAGGCCATTAAAGTATTACTCGTTGAGGATCACGTCATCGTTCGAGAAGGGTTGCGCACCATGTTGGCGGCTGAACCGGATATTCAGATTGTCGGCGAAGTTTCCAATGGCCGGGAGGCGGTTGCCGTGGCGATTCAATTGGAGCCAGATGTCGTCTTAATGGACATCGCCATGCCTCTTTGCAATGGGATCGAGGCCACCCGCCAGATACTGAAATCGATTCGGTCCGCCAAGGTGTTGGTTCTGTCGGCTCACAGCGATGATTCCTATGTCCAGTCGGCCATGGAGGCGGGAGCCTGTGGATTTCTGTTGAAGCAAACATCGGCGCATGACGCCTGCAAAGCCATTCGAGTTGTGTATGGAGGGGGGACATTTTTCACCCCCTCGGTTGCCAAACGTGCCATTGTGCGAAACCAGAAAACCCCGGACCGTCGCGGAAATTTGAAAACGAGCAACCACAAGCTCAGCGCCCGGGAGGCGGAAGTGCTTCAGCTCATAGCCGAAGGAAAAACCAACAAGGAAACAGCCTCGGAACTCGGCATCAGCATCAAGACCGTCGAGAAACACCGCGAAAACCTGATGTTAAAACTCAACATTCATGAGACGGCGGGTTTGACTCGGTATGCCATTGAAGCGGGCATCATTGAAAGCAGTGTCCAGTTGACGATTCTCTAGCGATTTGGCCGTTCCGGAACCGCTTTTTCTTGCAGGGGAGGGGTGCGAAGGTAGCCTCGGACAATGTTCTCCTCCTTCGTTCGAATTCGAGGCCTGGCTGGTGTTCTGCCCCTTGCTTTTTCCCTCGCCGTAGTTTCAGGTGGGTCGGCATTTTCTCTTCATGGCGCTGAGTCAGCTCCGGCATTTTCCAAGACCGTGATCGACATCGGTGTCGTGGTGACTGACCTCGACAAATCCGCCGGCTTTTACACCAACGTCATTGGTTTCCGGGAAGTTCCGGGATTCGAACTGCCTCCGGCCATGGGTGGCAAAATTGGGTTAACCGACAATCGTGGGGTGAAAATCCGGGTCTTTGAATTGGGCGAAGGCGATGGGGCCACCAAGATCAAGCTCATGGCTTTTCCCGGTTCGGGTGCGGTCAAGCCCGAGCGAAAATTCATCCATTCCACCACCGGTCTGAATTATTTGACCCTCTACGTCAGCGATATGACGCCGCCGTTGCAGCGGTTGAAGAGCGCCGGGGTCAAGCTGCTGGGCGAGTCGCCGGTCGACCTTGGCGGAGGGACCAAATTGGTCACCTTTCAGGACCCCGACGGCATCTTCATCGAATTGATCGGTCCGGCAAAGACGCCTTGATTTGGAGAGAGCCGGTTTTCCATAAGTTCGAGCAATTCCCCGCCGGTATCTGCAGGGCGAAAAACATGTCGAAGAATGACTTTGGTGGAGGAATCCCGTCCATTTTCCTTTTGGGAGACGAGGAAATTGTACGCGTCATCGTCAATGGCGATGGCTTTCCTCATCGAACAAGTCGTTCAAGGCCAGTAGTCGCCTTCAAGCCTGGAAGTCGAGAATCTCTACCACCTCAGTAGACCTTGACCTCCGTGCAAATGTCCGACACTCTATGTCGGACATATGAAGCTCGCTCAGATTAGCACCAGGCGTTTCACAAAGGAGTTTCGGACGGTTCGAGTCGTACCTCTTCAGGTGATGGATCGTGGTCAGGTTCTCGGAACCTGGATACCGGTGCCGACTTCAAGTGTTCCGGTCAATTTCGAGGAACGCGCACGAAGGGATTGTGAGAGTGCTTTACCGGTGTCCTTTGCCGATATCTTGAAGGAAGGGAAGAAGCGTTGATCTATTGTGACTCAAGCTTCAGCGCCTCCCTTTATGCGTGGGACGGCAACACCGCGCGTGCCAACGCAGTTTACCAGGCGGATGGTCGAAGGCCGCTTCTCTTCTCGGAATGGCAGGAGTTGGAGTTGGTCAACACTCTGCGCTTGGGGATTTTCCGAAATCGGCGCGCTGGAATTGGCATCCCCTATAACCTCGGCAATTGTCAAAAACGGATTGCGGAAGACCTTCGAAACGGCATTTTGCGCCGAGTCAAACTTAACTGGCCGTCCTGTGTGCGACGAGCGGCGCGCATCAGTGAGGAAACCAGCGAAGGAACTGGAGTGGTGATGCTGGATATTTGGCACGTCGCATGTGCGATTGATCTGGAGGCTTCGACCTTCTGGACCTTTGATACCGACCAAGAAAAGCTGGCTCGGGCAACAGGGGAATTTGAGAGGGTCGTTGGGATTGGGGGGTAAACGGGTTGGGCTGAGTTTTAGCTAGGATTCACACCTCGCATCGACAGTGAATGGATTCCCCTGGGTACAATCACTCTCTTCATCATGGCGCAGTCCCCATTTCATTTGTCGCAGGAGCCTAATTTACCTCCCCAACAACTGGCTCTTGGTCTCGGGTGGTAGAGAAGAGGACGCAATCCAAGCTCGAGCAGCCGGGTCATCGCTCGCCAACCAACGTCGTGCCAGGTTCTCGAGTTGGCCGTTTCTGAATTGGTCATCGGCGACACTGTCCATCCAAGCGATGGCTGTCAGGGGATTCGAATTAGCCAGCGTGTCGGCAAAGGCTGCGATGGCCGCGTCGCGGGATTGCCCTGCCGGTAGGGACTTCAGCCATTCTCCTGCAGCCGACGGGTCTTGATCGGCCCATTCGCGGGCCAGGCCTTGGAGAGCATTATCCCGCAGTTCGCTTTCAGGGAAACTGGAGGCCCAAGCCGCGGCTGCTTGCGGATCGGCGCTAGCCCAACGGTCCAGAACGGCAAGAGCGGCGCTATTTTGTGAAGCTCCTCCAGGAATCTCGACCACCAAGCGTGCCGCGGCCTGGGGGTCGCTGGAAGCCAGGCTCGATGCAACGTCCCCCAGGAGTCGACTGCGGGTGGAGCCCTCCGGGAGGCTTTTGGCGAAATCCAGAGCACCAGCAGGGTCGTCGCCTGCCCATTGATTGCTCACTGTGGCCAGAAAATCATCCCGGACATCCGATGGCAGACTAGTAGCAAATTCCACAGCAGCTTTCGGATCGATCTGGCTCCAAATTTGGATGACGTTTTCGAGGGCAACGTTCTGTGTTGGTCCTTCCGGTAGCGTTTTTGCCCAGGCCAGTGCCGCAGCAGGGTCGCTTTGTGCCATCTGCCCGGCAACGGACCGAACCAAATTGTCCAACGTTTTTCCGGCTGGCAGGCTGCTGATATAGGCGGCCGCCCCTTCCGGGTCTGCCTCAGCCCAAGGTCCGCTGAGCGAGCCCAGCGCATTTTGCTTTTCGAGGCCCTCGGGCAGACCTTTTGCCCAGGCTACGGCGGCGGAGGGGTCCGTTTGCGCCCATCGTTCAGCAAGGTGGTTGAGGGCTTCCATTCGAGCCGGGCCAGGTGGAAGTGATTGTGCCAATTCGGAAGCAGCAACCGGATTTGAAGTCGCCATCCCGGTCAAAAGTCCGGCTAAAGCGACCTGGCGCTGGCTGCCTTCCGGCAGGTTTAGCACCCAGGCACGTGCCGACGCGGCATCGGCGTTCCCCCAGCGTTCAGCGATGCTTTTTAAAGCCTGCTGACCTTGTGGTCCGGACAGTTTTTCGGCAGCGGCGGCTGCAGCAGCAGGGTCAACCCGGGCCCACTCGTTGAGGAGCTGAGGCGCATTCCTTTGCCTCTCCTGGGATGAAAGAACCCGCTCCGCCCAACCCCACGCCTCCGCGGGGTTCTTTTCGCTCAAGGTCGAAACGATACTCTGAAGTGCCTGTCTCTGTTGCTGCCCTGCGGGCAAACCCCTAGCCCACGTCACTGCCGCACCGGTGTCACGGACGGCCCAGGAACCCAGGACCGCAGCAATGGCCAGGACGCGCTCCGAGTGGTTTCCAAGGCTCTGAGCTTGCTGGATTGCCGCCGCTGGATCTGAAGTTCCCCAACGTTCCATCAATGCCATCTTGAACGTCATCCGGAGGTCCCGCCGGGGAATCAAATCCGCCAGGGCGACTGCGCCGACCCAATCGCTGGTGATGATGCCTTTTGCAATTCGATCCAGTGCTTCTTCCAAATGGGATGGATCGGGATCAGTCAGCGTGTTTCGAACCGCAGCACGCGCCTCATCGAGAGTCATGCCGACGGCATTGGCGGAAGAGGAGGAATTCGGGTCGGATGGCAGTGGACTTTTGGTTTCCGAGGATGATCCCGTCGGTTGGGAGGAGTCGACTGTTGTCGTTGCCTCGCCGGTCCCTGGCGAACCAATCATGTTTTTGCCGCTCAGCAACTGTCGGTCGACGAAGACCCCTGCGACCAGTCCTGCACCTACCAGCAGGACGGAAGAAACAACCGAGGTCGTTTTCATTCCATCAACCTGATGCGGACCAAACCATTCCACAAGGCGAAAGGCGCGGTCCCCGATCATAGGGGCCGCGCCTTTTAAAGCTGGTATCAATGACGGACCGATTTCCCGGTCCGTGATTTATTACTTTGTGGTCTTGCAGGCGTTCCCGGCGTTCGACCACTCCGTCTGCACCACGTAGGTGTGGCCGTTGGCAGTGATGGTGGCCTGCTGTCCGTTGCAGATGTCCCCAATCTCGCCGTAAGTTTTGTTGTACCAGGCCAGCGGGGGGGCGTAAGTGGCAGCCAGGCCTACAGCTGGATCGGTCGTGGCTTCAACGAGTTCGTGCGAAGCAACCGAGGTCAGGTTGTTGACCCGCTGTGAGTTGCCGCCACAGCCGCCCGCACAACCACCTCCCTGATCGGGAATGATCCCATAGTTCACGTTGACGCCGTTATAGACGTAGGTCCCGTGATAGGCACACCAGGTGACACAACTCTTCGCGCCGCTGGAATCGGTCACAGTGACACCTGCGGGAAAGTGAACTGGGTAGTAATTATTGGCAGTCGGTTTGGGAAGGGTGCCGGCATTGAAAAGCCCGGTCAGAAAGGCCTGAATCTGGGCGTCGGTAAATGATCCGGTCGTCTTGGTGCCCACATAGGGTGTCCCGCGGGTCCCGGCACCAATGCCGCTATACTGAGTCAGCAAGGAGGCGTACATGCTGCTGCTGCTGCTCGTAAAATCAGTGTAGAAACTGTTCAAGTTCGCCTGAAAAGCCACCGATGAGTTCCAATACACCGGAATGACGTTGACACTTTTGAGCACCGGTCCCCCGAAATAGGTCAGGGTTTTGGCAGCGCTGGGCGCGACTGCGCTTCCGATGGCCGTGGTCATGGGCATCACATGATTCCGCCCCGATGCACCCGACGATTGGGTGTCTGCGGCTAGGTCGAGTGTTGCCGTGGTGAGACTTAGGCCGATGGCTGACACACCGACGGTGAGAGATTTTCGTATCATGGGCAGTGGATTGACTCCTTTTTTCTTAAATATTTTCCCTACGCTAAAAAAAGGCTATTGGGAGGCGGCAGAGAAGGGCAAGAGGATAATCAGGGAACGGGAGGCAAAATGACCTGTGAGGCTTACTGCCCGCATTGCTGTTGACTCGAGGTGTCCAAGCTTTCGAACCCGTTCAGTTGGTGGATATCCTGAAGTCGCTCGCCCTCCCAGACATACGTGGGGCTATTATCGGAGATCCGGTGCTGTCCAAAGACATAGTCGTATTCCGCCTGCAGGAGAGTATCTCGATCTTTTGTAATGGTTGACTCGATTTCGGCGACGACCTCTGGCGGCACCCCTGCGTTCTCGGCCACCGTACGCCAGGGAGCTTTGTCACCGGTGGCGCGCCGGACGACATACGGTCTGAGCCAGGGCGAACAGCGGTCGCGCATCACGATTTGGACGAGGTCTTCGGTGATTTCCTCCTCACCATGCAGCGACGTGAACACTTCTTTGCCGTCCTGCTTTTGTCGGTAGAGAATGTAGTGGAGCTCCAGGTTGATCGGGCGATGGGTATTGGTTTGGGACAAATGTTGGTAGAGCGCCAATTCCGCCTGTTGGGCGAAAGGGCAGAGGCCCATGACGAACACCTCCAGCGTATTTTCCCTTTTATCCAGAAAGTGAGTGACTTCCAGTTGCCCCGAAACCTTGATGAGTCCATCGGCTGCGATGGCTTTTCCGTTCCGGGTCTTGAGCTGTTCCAGTTGGTCGCCGACAAGCTGGATGCTTCCCTGTTTGGATTGCAGCAGACAATTCGTGCCTTCCAGGACTACTTTTCCGGAAAGTTGGACGGGGTCCCAAACCGGGTTTTTTCGCGCGACTTCCAGTTTTTTACTCAGTGACTTGATGGCCAGCAAGGCGCTCTGATCGTTCGGATCGATGTGGGCAGGGTCCATTCCCTGGACGACTTTCATGGTGCGATCACCGACAAAGGCCCGAAGCAATTCCAGGAACCGTGGTTCATTGATGGTGACCGACCAGACGACCTCGCTCCCAACTCTCGAAAGATTGACCTGAAATTCACCGCTTTCGCCGTAGTTCATCATTCCATCCATTTCGGCGAGACTCAGGAACATGAATTCATTCAGGTTCAAGCGAAGGACGTAGTGCGAACGTTGGGGCTTGAGGGGGGCGGTAGGGCCGTTTTCTGCGCCTGCGACCGCCGTGTTTTGCATTCCGGAACCAAGAGCTCCAGCGAGCGACACCACGGAGAGCCAACGATTGAACCTACGAAAAACCATTGCTAACTGACGCCCGGGGTTGACCGATGCTTCCATCGATGTGTCCCCCCGCCAGGAAAACGGGTGCTCAAACATCACGGCCAAGAAAGCCAACTCACGTAGGAACAGCAAGGAAGAAGCGCCCGGGCGAAACCGAAGAAGTAGCGATGTTAACGTGTTACGGCAGATACTGAACGCGGTCCGCCCAATTCCAATTGTGCGCTTCCCTCCAGAACTGGACCAGGATGCGTGCCTGATGTCCATATGCGACCACCGAAACAGTTCTTCGAAATAGAACGATCCCGGCATGTCCCAAGCCTTCCCGTGTGGCTTTTGCTGCATGGATGGGAAGACTGGCACGGTCGAATCCGATCAAAATGATACCTGCCTCACGTAATGTCATGAGCAAGGCCGGGTCTTTCACCGACAGGTAAGCTCCATTCATCCAGTGTGCGATGTGCGCGATGGAAAAATCCGCGTCGATCTGGTGACAGGCGGTGACCAGCCGATGCGACGTGTTCTCGTCGGCCAGGAGCCGCGGATTCATGCCCCAATTTCTGCAAAGCGTTGCTTCTCAACTTCAGGCGAAAACGCTTCAGCGAACGCCAATGCGCTGCGCACGAGCGAAGGTGGCCATTGAAAGTGGTCAGCAGTATTGCTCACCGAACCGCATTCACGACTGGCATCCAATACCTCCCAAACCGCGACCCGATGTCCCAAGACGTATGCTTCCCGTCCACCAATCGAATCGCGAAAGCCAATGCCGGGATATTCCTCTTCCAACGCCTTTTCTCTGAGGTAGAGGCTGCTTAACGTTGAGACATCCAAGTGACGCTGCTTTGCCTGTCGAGCAAGCAAAGCCGCGTCGACGGGTTGGAGCCGACAGGATTGTACGACGGTTGACACGAGACGATGTATCGTTGACGTTGTAAACGGTGTCAATCCCATGAACCAATTGCCGACGGAAGAGGGGCCTGCACCTTAATACGGGATTTTTCACTCGCGGTTCGGCAGAATTCGTCGCATGTTTCCTTTGCGGTGCATGAGGAGAAGCCACGTCTTAAGGACGATGTGAGCCCGAGCCAAATTCTGGACCGCAAGAGTTGGATAATCCGTTAGATGGGGTCGTAGCTCAGTTGGTAGAGCGTCTCGTTCGCAATGAGAAGGTCAGGGGTTCGACTCCCCTCGGCTCCACCATCCCTGCCAGAGTAACGGGAGAGGTCGAATGACGGGATGGAATATCGCGGCGGATTAACAGAGTGACTTGATAAAATCAATGGACGGTTTTTCCCGATAGGGTAATGAAAGCGAAGAAAAGGTCACTGCCAACAACGAACGCCTATGACACCAGAAATCCGCTTTCTCGAGCTCGGACTGCAATTACCCCCCGCTCCCAAGCCGATTGCCGTCTACAAACCACTCGTGATTGTGGGCTCCCTCGCCTATGTGTCAGGGCACGGACCGCTTCGACCCGATGGTACCCTGATTGAAGGGGTGGTGGGACGGGACCTCAGTCTCGATCAGGGCAAGGAGGCAGCCCGCCAGGTGGGGTTGGCCATCCTGGCCACGCTTCGGAGTCAATTGGGATCGCTGGATCGGGTTGGACGACTGATCAAGGTCCTCGGCATGGTGAATTCGGCCCCTGATTTTTTCGAACATCCCAAGGTCATCAACGGTTGCAGCGAGCTGTTTGCCCATGTCTGGGGACCCGACAAGGGGATTGGCGCCCGCAGTGCCGTGGGGATGGGGCCGTTGCCCGGCAACATTGCGGTGGAAATCGAGGCCATCTTCGAATTGGACTGACCGCTCGAATGTCTGACCCGGTTCCATTGGATCGCCCTTGGTACGAGTTTGCTGGGGCCGACTCGGTTTCGTCGCCTTCGCTGCTGTTCTATCGCGAGCGGATCGAGAAAAATTTGGAAGAAATGATTCGCATCGCAGGCGGACCCGAACGCCTGCGTCCCCACATCAAGACCCATAAGCTACCGGGATTGATCGAGCGGCAAATGGAACTGGGTATTTGCCGTTTCAAGGCGGCAACCTTGTCGGAATGTTCCATGGCGGCTCAAGCAGGGGCGGGGGATGTCTTGCTGGCCTATCAGCCCGTCGGTCCATCCGTCCGGGATTGGTTGGAACTGGTGCTGACCTTTCCCGCAACCCGGTTTTCCTGCCTCGCCGATGATACCGCGACTCTGGCATCTCTTTCGGCTGCTGCTGTCGCCCGAAAAACCGTGATCCAGGTCCTCATTGATTTGGACGTCGGCTTTCATCGCACGGGAATCGCCACGGGGCACGACGCCGAACTGCTCTACTCGGAGCTTAACTCGCTGCCGGGATTGCGTCCCGGCGGACTGCATGCTTACGACGGCCATATCACCGATCAAAACCTGGACGACCGGGCCGCACGTTGCGACGAGGCCTTCATTCCTGTTTCGACCCTGAGGGATACATTGATTTCACGCGGATTGCCGGTACCGCGTCTGGTGGTGGGTGGCAGTCCCACCTTTCCAATTCATGCCCGGCGCGAAGGGGTGGAATTGAGTCCCGGGACGACTGTTTTGTGGGACGCTGGATACGTCCAAAAATTCCCTGACCTGCCATTCCTACCCGCAGCCGTCCTTTTGACCCGGGTGGTCAGCAAGCCTTCGCCTGATCGGCTCTGCCTGGATTTGGGACACAAAGCCGTCGCCTCGGAAATGCCCCATCCACGGGTTGAATTCCTCAATCTTGTGGGGGCAAACCCGGTCATGCACAGCGAGGAACACCTGGTGGTGGAATGTCCCGACGCCCATCGTTGGAAGGTGGGTGACGTGGTGTATGCCGTTCCCCGTCATGTTTGTCCCACCGTGGCCCTCCATGAGCAGGTCAACGTGGTCGAAGCGGGCGAGGTAAAGGAGCGATGGACCGTCACCGCCCGGAGTCGGTGGTGGAGGAAGGAGTAGCACCGCTCGGACGGCGACTGCGGCGACACAGGCGATTTCGATAGTGTCTGCGCAGACATTCCGGTCTGCCGTATCGCCCTTTCAGGGCTAAAGAATGTTGGGTTCGATTTCCCGGGGCGTTGCCCCGGGCTGTCTCATTTTGCCCCTTTGGGGCGGGCCGAAGCACACCCAACGAGCAATTCGACACCAGTTAAATCCGGCTCGTCATCGTGGCGTTTGGGCTCTCCGGGATCGGCTCTCCAGGATGGGGCGGCGCACTATTCGGTTGCGCACCCGCAATCGTCACCGCAGCCTTGGGGGAAGTCGTCGGCAGTTGGAACACGGCCCAGCTCGAAGGTCTTGGCCACATGTTCCCCGACGGTCACTTGGAATCGGCGCATCGCTTCCTGGGCATCGAGGAACTGACGGGCGACGGGATTATCCAGGAAGCCCTCGCGCAGCGATTCAAATCGGGCGACTTCGTTGTCATCGAGTGGGAGACCGAACTGTTGCCGCTGCTGGAGGCTGCCGCCCTTCTCGTTCAATTCCGTCAATTGCTCCCGAAGGGTGGCATCGGCCGCGAAACGTTCGACGCTGGCACGAATCAATTGGAAGTCGGGCAGTTCCAAAAGGACGGCACAGAGCTCCTGGGTTTTGGCGAGCCAGATGGGGTTTTCAGGGGCGGAGGTCATGGTATGGATGAAATGGGCTCCGGAATGGACGGACCATCCGCACCCGGCAGTGGTAAAACGGTAACGATTGGATTTGGCCGCGCCAGTCCAATCAGGTCCCGGAGAAACTTAGACCCGGGCGGCAATGAGGGTTCGTCCGGCGGCCACGGCTTCGGCGACCGCGGCTTCCGGAAGGCCGATTCCATTCGATTCCGCCTCGCCCACGGCCTCGTCCCGATACAACGTGATTGAGACGTTCCGGTTGTCCCGGATGCAGGCTTTGACGGCATCGGGATGCTTCTCACATCGAAGAATCGATTTCCATGACTCGATATGCTTCGGTTTGTGGAAATCACTGTTGGCCAGGAACGGCAAACGTTTCAGGCTCACCGGACTGAAGATGTTGTTCCGGTTGGCAATTTCCCACGCATCGATCATCGACGCGTATTTGTCCTGATTCTCCCAGAGGTAAAGAGTGTTTTTTCCCCATTCGGTCTTCATCACATGGGGATGGGAGGCTACCGCCAAGCCGCTTTGCCGGTGAATTTCAGTAATGGTGGCCTCGAGGTCCAATCCCGGGTTGATGGGGGATTGGAGGTCGATTCCCAGGAGATGTGCGGAGGACTTGGGTGTCAGGCCGTCTTTATTGAATTCAATGCCGGTCAACAACAGCATGGAGTACTTGTGCCACGCCCGGCGACGCTCCCGTGCAATAACCTCAAAATACTCATCGAGTTGATTCGGAGAGAGCACCAAATTGGTCAGTCGAACCAGTTTACCCAAGACCCGCCGGGGGTCCGCCAGATGGTCGGTGATGCACAAACAATCGAACCCGCGGCGACCGTAGAAGTCGACCAACTCCGACACGGAGAGAGTGCCATCCGAATAGGTGGTGTGGGTGTGCAGATCACAGAGCAGCGGCGGATGTTCCCGGGTTCGCGGGGTCGCGCGTCGCGTCTCAATAAAATCGGGGTCTGGCTCGGTGGAGAGTTCCATCGATGCCACGGCCTGACGCTTCGGGCCAAAGAGAGGCTGACGCTGGCGTTCCTCGTCGTTCTCGTGGCAGACCTTGTTGACGAGTTCGGCGAGCCGGATGGCACCGTCGGGCTTGGAATCCCGCTCCAGGTTTTTACGCCATTGATGCCAGCGCAGGCCGTGATGGGCAAAGGCCTCCTCCACCAATCCGACCACGTGTTTCCGACGTTCCGCCACAGCTCCATAGCCGCTTTCGGTCACCAATCGGGCATTGCCTTCTTCCTGACCCGGAATCACGTGGTTGATGATCATGGGGCAGCGGGCCGCCAATGCCTCCTGAATGATGGCCCCGCCCGCCTTGGTGATCAGCAGGTGGCTCTCGACCAACAACCGAGGCATGATGTTCGTCCAGCCAAGCAGCGTCACACGGTCCGCATGATGCTTGGTTGCTTCAGCAAGGTCCGCCTTGAGCTCCGCATCCCGGCCCACCGTGACGGTCAGATGAACGCGGGGCAACTCCAGCAATTCCTCCACGGTCCGAGCCGCTTTTTTCTTGTTGTGATTCACCACCAGCAACAGCCGTCGGACTGCTGCCGTATCGGGTGACTCCAAAGAACGGGTGCTTAGATCGGCGAATCTCGGGCTGACCGGAAATCCGAGGGCCTTGACCCTGTCTGCCGGTACGCCGCCTGCCCGGAGGACCTCCGCTGTTGCGTCGTTACTGACCACCCAATAATCGCACGGCGAGCGCCACCACATGGAATGGGCGGTAATCGAATCCGTCACCACCGAGATCAACCGAAACGGACGTTCTGAATGGTCCTGATACAGCAACTGGATTAACGGGGCATACAACGGATAAGTGGTGATCACACAATCCGGCTCGGTCGATTTGAGAATATCCGACAGATGCTCTCGCAATCGGAACAAGCCCACCGCTCCGTCCGGATGGGGCCAACGTGCTCCATCGAGCCACTCGTAGATGCCATTCCACACCGACGGCGCGTAATCGATCACCTTGGCGTAGGTCGTGCGAACCAGCTGATTCAATCGGCCATACGAAATCTCGAGCAAATCCAGGATTTCGACCTTGAAGTCGTCGGAAGCTAATTCGAGGGCCTCACGGACGTTGCGCGCAGCGGCGTTGTGTCCTTCGCCAAAACCAGCCGTCAGTATGAGGACCTTTTTCATTAGGACGGGAAATAGCCTGCGACAGACAAGTGACGAACAGATGGCGTCATGGTGAAAAGTTGTTCACAATTTCGTCGAGTTATTCACAGTCCATCCGAATCCCACGTTCGTTATTCACCATTTCCGGTGTTCATTCCGCCAAAGTTGGAACTGGATGCGCTAAAGTTTAGCTGGTTTTGGAGAGCCGTATACCTTTTTTGCTCTGAGCCCGGAGGTGCCGGAATTCGTACCGAAACCCAGGCTATATTCTTCCGGCCCGGTCCCTGTTTGGGGTTATGGTGGCGGCGTGCAGTCCTTGGCGGAACAATGGGAAGGTCCCCAAAGCGCCGGCACCTTCAGCAAGGTGGCCGTGCCCGACCTTTGGCAACAGCAAGCCGTCACCGCCCTCCGGGCCGGTCGCGATGTGGTTGTGCAGGCCCCAACCGGGGCCGGCAAGACCCGCGTCTTCGAATTGTGGTCCAATCACGGCAAGCCTCGGGGTCAGGCCATTTACACGGTGCCCACCCGGGCCTTGGCCAACGACAAGCTCGCGGAATGGCGGGCTGCCGGATGGAACGTGGGCATTGCGACGGGTGACCTCGCCGAAAATCTCGACGCGCCGGTGCTTGTGGCCACGCTCGAAACCCAGAAGCAGCGGCTGATCCAGGGGGACGGGCCAACCCTATTGGTGGTCGATGAATACCAGATGCTCGGGGACGACGACCGCGGATTGAACTACGAGCTCGCCTTGGCCCTTGCCCCGCCCAAGACGCAACTCCTCCTGCTCAGTGGTTCGGTGGCCAATCCCCATCATTTGGTCCAATGGTTCAACCGACTCGGGCGGCAGGCCGTCCTGGTTCGCCATGAGATTCGTCCGGTCCCGCTCGACGAGGTCTTTGTCGACCAATTGAACTGGCATTTGCCCTCGGGAATCCGCTCCTACTGGCCCCGGGTGTGCGCCAAAGCCCTTGCTGAAGGCTTGGGACCCGTGCTGCTTTTTGCCCCCCGACGGCAGAGCGCCGAAACCATTGCCACGGATTTGGCCCGGCAGTTGCCGACCCCATTCCCACTTCAACTGAGCGAGGCACAACGCAAGCTGGTGGGGGAACATCTTGCCAAACTGCTCAAGGCCCGGGTGGCGTATCATCACAGCGGTTTGAGTTATGCCGTTCGTGCTGGCGTGATTGAGCCGCTGGCCAAGGCCGGCCAATTGAGGGTGGTGGTGGCGACCATGGGCCTCGCCGCAGGCATCAACTTCTCCCTCCGAAGTGTCGCCGTCACTTCGGCCACCTATCGGCGGGATGGCCAGGAAGTTCCGCTTCGGGCCGATGAAGTTCTCCAGATGTTCGGGCGGGCGGGACGCCGCGGTTTGGATGAAAATGGTTACGTCCTCGTCAGCGCCAACGAGGTGCGCCTCCGCGACGGCCATGCCTGTCAGTTGGCTCGCAGCGGGATGGTCGATTGGGGGGCCTTGCTCAGTCTGATGGCGTCCGCCTCCGACCGCGGTCTTGATCCCTTTGCAGAGGCGGTTCGTGTCCAGGAACGACTCTTTACCACCAAACCGATTTTCCTCGGTGTTGAGGCCTCGCTCAAGCATCCGGATGCCCCCTGCGGACTTAAGACGGACGCCGAGCGGGCCCGACATGTCCGTCATCGCCATCGCGAAATGCTCAATTCCGCGGGCGAATGGCAGCGGATTCCCGCCGTTGAAGAACGCCGTTTGGAGGACATCCGAATCCTCGAACCGGCTACCGAGGGGCAGCCACCCCGCCTGCGTCCGTTGCTGACCGAGGCATCGGCTCTGGAGAAAGTAGGTCAAGGGGAGCTGCTGACTTTGGCCGATGGCCTCTATGGTCGTTCCTTGAAGGTGGCGGAACGGTTGGGCGAGGAGGAGGTCCTGCTGGCCAAATGGGTGCGGCGCTTAACCCGGTGGAACGGACGACAATTGCCGCTATCCCAGTGGCGCGATAAAATCGTCCCGCAGATCGAATTGCATCTTGCCCAGCAAGGCTTTCCCCTGGTTCGCATGCTGGAGGAACCGTTTCAAATCCTGGCTCTGGTCCGCTTGGGACGCCAGTCAATGAAGGTTCCGGTCGATGCTCATGGCATTCCTCTGTGGCGACCACCGGAACGGGAAGTCGTTCCTGCGGATTGTGCCGTTTGTTCCTACGTCCCCATTTGCAAGCAACTCACCGCCGCAACCGGCACCGCCCTGCTGTGGCGTCGGCTTGCACTGGTCGATCCATCGGGCAAACCGACCCTGCGCGGACGAATCGTGAGCTTTTTCCACGGCGGCGATGGCCTCGCGATAGCGGCTGCTTTGGAGGACACGGGCTATCCTTTGGATGAATTGGTGTATGATCTGGCCAATCTGGATGCGGGCTACCGTTTTTGTGGTCCGGAAGATCGATGGGGGGGACGTTTATCCATGGTGTGCCGCAGCAAGTACGGCAACCAAAACATCCCCGGTTATCTGGACAACGGAGTTCCGCCGAAATATGGCAGTGGTGCCGAAACCGTCGTTCGATCTGTCCACAAGGACCCCTACAGCAAGCACCGCTTTTCCACCGATTTTCTCGGTGATGGTGACATCGACCGGATTATCATCGAATGGCGTAGCCTGCTTCGTCAAATTGCCCATGCCACTGCTCTCGACTGGAAGCGGTGGACCGACCTTCAACGAGCTGCCCGGGACCTCTTACGCGAAACCGAATCGCCCACGGTGACCGATCTGCCTCCACTGGAATACCTTCAGACCCGGCGCGTGGACCATCAGTTGGTCCTGCGGCGCCACTGACCTCCACGGTTTCCCGTGAACCAGGCAGCGATCAGGTCAGGTCTTGGCCCCCGACAGTGTACCGCAGGCTTTCTTGCCTTCCCAATGACAGCGTTTCGCTACGTCTGGACGAACGGGCGAGGTGGTGCGCGGGCGATGGTGGTCGAAATCGATATAGGGACTTGCAGGAGCGCGTCCCTCCGGACGCAAGTACCTCCGAAGGAGGGACATCCAACGG
>CAITXU010000061.1 GCA_903896505.1 uncultured Verrucomicrobiota bacterium
GGTCGCGCTGGTCACGCTGAAGCGAAAACGTCCCAGATTGTGATTCTGATTGTCGTCCGAATTCCACCCTCCGTGACTCTGCTCCAAATACAAATTCAGAACCGTCGTGGCATTGGTGATATCCATTGGGTGCACCGGGACAAAGACAGCTTTGCGCGGCTGGTTGCGCCGACCCGGACCCGCGTCGATGCCCCACGCCGTTTCTTCCTTGTCGTCAATGGCGAACGCCACCGGACCATAAGTTCGCTTCTTGCCCGATCGATCATCAAATTCCGGTTCCAACTCCTTTTCCGGATTGCTGAAATCCGCAGTCACCGAAGCAAACTTGACCTTTTGGACCTCCTTGTCCTCCGGAGCTTTCCGAAGCTCCACACGGAATTCGGTCAAGGCCGACATCCCTTTCACCGACCGACCGGGACCGTTGCAGGGCAGATTGGGGTCCGTCAGCTGTTCCAACCGAAACGCTCCGACTGATTTGATGGACGCGGGAAGATTCGTGACCACGAAATGGGCGGTCCAAAGCGTTGGGGCATAGCTGGAGGCCCTAATGGAACCATCCGAATACTGATAGAAACGTTCTCCGTTCTCCCCCTCGTGTTCCGCACGAAGGACCACCCACTCCGGCTGATTTGTCCGGACCGACGCCTCCCAGGAATTCATCCGAGCCCGCCAGTCTGGGGTTCGATGCCGAAGACCTTCCTCAAGGTCCTGGATTTGACGTCGTAGATTCGCCACCTTCATCTGCTCGAGCGGCGGATAAGTGACCATGGAGCCTTCGTGGTCGTTGTTGAGGAAGGCAAACAGCCGGTAATAGTCCTCCTGGGTGATTGGGTCGAATTTGTGGTTGTGACACTGGGCACATTGAATCGTCAGACCCAGCACGCTTTTCCCAAGACAATCCATCCGATCAAACATCGATTCCATCCGGAATTGTTCGGGATCGACCCCCCCTTCCTCATTTAACATGGAATTTCGCAGAAATCCCGTGGCCACTCGCTGCTGTTCGTTCGCGTCCGGCAACAAATCACCGGCCAACTGCTCAATGACAAATTGGTCGTAGGGCATGTCGTGATTCAGGGCATCCACCACCCAATCACGGTAGGCCCAGACAAAACGGGGCTTGTCCTTCTCAAAACCGTCCGAATCCGCGTAACGCGCGGCATCAAGCCAGAGGCGGCCCCAGCGTTCGCCGAAATGGGGTGAATTCAGCAGGCGGTCCACCACGGCCTCGTAAGCTCCGGGTGCCGTGTCGTTCACGAACGCATCGATTTCCTCGGGCGTTGGCGGCAATCCGACCAGGTCAAGATAGAGTCGGCGAATCAACGTCGACCTGGTCGCCTCTGGAGATGGTGCAAGGCCTTCCTTGTCGAGACGGGACTGAATGAAATAGTCGATGCCATTCCGACTCCAGGAAGGACGGGATTGACTCGGAACCTCCGGCCGCATCGGCGCATGAAATGCCCAATGGTTGGTGGCATCCTTCCGGACTTCCGCCCGGGCTCCGGCAATGGCAAAGACCGCAGCCAGTGCGGTAAGTAGTATTTGTGAAATGGGCCGAAAACTGGACTTCATGGGAGGCGCGCTTCCAGATTGGATTTCACGATAACGACTAGCTCGATTTCAGGCCGATGTCGACCTCGATTATTCGCCAAATATCAGCCTATCAAAACAAAGGGACAGGTCATTTGTTTGACATGTTTCCATCCCCTCGGTACCTTTTCCTCATGCGACAGGCTCGCTTGAAGTTGGATTCTGGTGTGGGACCGGCATACTACCATTGCATTTCGCGAGTGGTGGAGCGGCGGATGGCTTTTGGTTCCAACGAGAAAGAGCAGTTTGTCCATTGGATGCAGGCGTACGCCGGATTCTGCGGGGTTCGGGTGCTGACCTACTGCATCATGTCCAATCACTTCCATATTCTGGTGGAGGTGCCCTCGCGTCCTGAGGTGTTGCCGGACGAGGAGGAGTTATTAAGGCGATACGGATTGATTCATGGGGAGGAGGCGGTGGAACGGATGCGGTCGGAGATGGCCTCCTGGCCTGCGGAGCAGCGGAGGGAATGGTTTGATGGGCTGCTGGGGCTGATGTGGGACCTGAGCTCGTACATGAAGCTGGTAAAGCAGCGTTTTTCGCAGTGGTACAACCGGCGGATGGACCGCAAGGGGACGTTGTGGGAAGAGCGCTTCAAGAGTGTGGTGGTGGAGGGAAGCCGGGAGGCACTGGCCCGTGTGGCAGCGTACATTGACCTGAATCCCATTCGGGCGAGGCTGGTGGCGGATCCGAAGGATTACCGATGGAGCGGCTATGCCGCGGCGGTGGCAGGCAGGCGGGTGGCCCGGGAGGGCATCGGAGCGATCATTCACCTGAGTGCCGGGGCTGAGGGGACGTTGACCGAGGCGATGGCAACGTACCGGATGTGGGTGTTTGGCGAAGGATTGGTGGAAGGGATAC
>CAITXU010000062.1 GCA_903896505.1 uncultured Verrucomicrobiota bacterium
CAGCACCCGTACTCCACAGAACCCGGCGTACGCCTGCATCCAATGGACAAACTGCTCCTTCTCATTGGAACCAAAGGCCATCCGCCGCTCCACCACCCGCGAAATGCAATGGTAGTACGCTGCTCCCACACACGAATCCAACTTCAGGCGAGCCTGTCGCATGGGAGGAAAGTGCCCGAGGGATGGAAACATGTCAAACAAATGACCTGTCCCTTTGTTTTTTCATTTTGCCGGCTGGTTATCGGGGTTCCATGGGTTATTACTCATGGTAGCCGCGCCAGACCCAGACGAGGGTGTCGGCCAGCGTTTGCTCGAACACTTTTCCGTCGCAGTGGCCGGTGGCCAGGCTGAAGACGAAGCGGTGGTTGTAGCCCTTTTCCTCCAAGGCCGCATCGGTCCGCTTACCTGCCATGATCCAGTTGTGTTGGGTGTTTTCTGGGTCTTTTGAGCGCAAATCGTTCTCCGACACGTGGGTGAAGATACGGAGGGGCTTCTTTTCGCTGTTGAGGATCAGCTTCATGCTGGAGTGGTACTCCCATGCCCCGAAGGGAAACTTTGCTTCCTCAGGCGCATCGTCGTCCTGCTGGTCCACAAAGGTACCCGAGTAGGCGATGATTCGGCGAAAGAGGTCGGGACGAAACCATCCCATCGTCAGGGCCGCAGCACCACCCGAACTGCATCCCATGGTCGCCCGGCCCCAAGGATTGGACGTAATCGCCATGTGTGGATACGCCTGCTTGATCTTCGGATCGTTCAGGACGGCGGTAAACACCTCGTCGTTGATGAATCGGGCAAACCGATCGGACATGGTGTCGTACTCCAGTCCACGCTCGCTGTTCTTTCCATCGTTACCTCCGTTTTCAACAGCAATGACAATGAATGCAGGCAATTTGCGGTCGGGATTTGTGGAAATGGTCAGGTTATCCAATGCATTTCGGACCAGATTGAGCTGGCTGGGGCCGTCATGAGTGACCAGCACCGGGGCCTTGGTGCCATCCTTGTAGGCAGCCGGGATATAGACAAAGATTTTGCGCTCGATGTGCACCGGCTTCTTGTCGGGCTCCAGCGTGGTGTCGTCGCCTCGAAAAATCTTGCTGTCTGCCAACCGCATCGTGAACTCGAAGCTCTTTCCCTTGGGGTTGCCCTTGTCCGTCAGGTCGGGATCGATGCTGTAGTTGGGGCCAATCGTAAAGCTTCCGTTCCCGGCGCTTCCAGGTGACTCAGTGTAGGTGTCGGCTGCTGCGGATGCAGTGGTGAGCAGGCCGAGCAAAACAAGAGACATTGCCCGGAGACCGGAGACCTTCAAGGAGAGTGAACATGGCATTGGGAAGTGGTCGCGGAACCGGCCTCAAGATACAAGGACGAATTGGGTCGGAGGACAAAGGCTACACCATGAAGTTGAGCACTAGTCGCAACTATCCAACCCGGGTCGGGTACCGGAAAAGATAGAACCTCGTTCAACCAGAAACCGTGGTGGGCAAAGCAACGGTCTTACGACTTTTCATTCCGCTTTCCGACCCACATACGGAACTGTTCCGCCCTTCCCTCGTGGAACACCACGGCTTTCACCAGTTCGGACTTCCTGGATGAGGGTTTTGAACGGGTCGCCATTGAAACAGACCTCGGCAAACCACGTGTACACATTCGAATCCCGATTCACAAACATGGGTGCCAAACCGCCAGCTGTGGTCGTATAGCTAAAGCCACCCAAAACCTCACTTCGACCACCATTGCGGGTGGAAAGCAGAGTGCCGCCGCGTTCGGTCTTGTATCCGAGTATCCACAGCGAACCACCCTGATTCTCCAGATGAAGACCCTCATTTTCGATGTTTAACTGGCGCGCCCAGACCATTTGTCCGCGAATCTGAAGAGCGTCCGTGACAACGTCTTCCAGATAAATTTCGGCTCCTGCCGCACGTTCAGTAAAGCGGATATGGCTGTCGGAGATGCTTCGCAAGATCACCGTCCGCCGGGTATCAACCTCAATCCCGCCACCCACGTACGCCAGATGTTCAAGGGTCACGGCAGAAGCCAAACCGTCGGCGATGAGAAGTGCGATGTTTTGATTGATGCCGGAATTGATCTGCCCCCCAAGACCAACCAAGCGCCGGACTGCACCCCGAACAACGACGCTGGAAGACAGCTTGTAGCTACCGGGGATAAAGAGGGTGGTGGCTCCCGAATCGATGGCCCGTTGAAAAGCAGCGGTCGAATCGGAGGTAGCGCTGGGATCGGCCCCAAAGGCGTCGACGTTTGCCCAATTCTTGAGATCATCCCAAGTTACGGAGGGTGTCTCCTTGATCTCCAGGTGTGGGGAGGTCTCCGCTGACGGAAAGGGACTGGTGCCTTTCTCAGAACAATACTCCTGAATATTGGGTCCAAGGCTTCCGGGACGGTCCTCGCCCTGAACGCGCAGCGCAGCCACCCAATCAGGTGTCCGGACATCCGCCAGCGCCCGGGCATAGCCCTGCGTGGCTACATCCCGCAGCAATAGACGTCCGCCGTTATAATTGATTACCGCGGGCCGATTGGAGGCAGAACCCGAGCCGGTGATACGGGCATCGATGAGGCAGAGTGTGCCGTAGCTTCGAAGGGCCGGCACTTCGTTTTCGCTCACCAATCCGCGGATGCTGATAATCTGGCCCTCATTATCAAAGCCCAACTGCTTCTGCCCTCGAAGGAAGATGTCCTCAAAGGTCTGGCTATTGACCGCATGGGAAGTAGCAATGCCCCGTTGAAAGCCAGTCACCTCGCAATGACGGACCAGCAGAGGGCCATTCATGTCCCGATGAGCGAGGTCGAGGCCCACCAGTCCGCTCCCGTCGGCGGCAATAAACCGGCAGTCGCGCACGGCACCGCTGTTGTTGGAGTAAAATTGGAGGGCAATGGCTCCGGGATTTCCGCGACCGACATCGAAAGTCAGGTTTTCGACATAGTTATGGAACCAGTCCGCCGAACCAAAGCCGCCACAGAAAAGAATGGCTCCGGGTTTGGACAGGTCGGTAAAGGTCGCATCTTTGAGCCGAATGACGGTGGTATCGCGATTTTCACCCCGGACCATGGTCATGCCCCAATTTTCCCGGTCATTCCAGCGCTTGGGCCAGGTCAGGGTCCGACTGACCAGGTAGGTTCCCTTGGGGAAAAAGAGGACGTGATGTCGTCCGACATGATCATTAAACGCTTGCTGGAGGGCATCGGTCACGTCGGTCACTCCATCACCGCGGGCGGAATAGGGTGGGCGCGAAACATCAATGACTTGATCAGCGTTCGGATACCTCTGTTCGTTTGCTGCGACTGAAAAAGTGAGCAGCGCCAGCAACATTCTTTGAATCAACAGGCGTCCGACTCTGTTTCCGGTGGAGTTCCAGATGTAAATGTTGTTATTCATCGGGAAAGATCACTTGGCTTTTAAAAACCTATTTAATTCCAGATGCGGGTCAAATGGAGTGCCCCAGATTCCATCAAATCGGGTCCAGTTTTCGCCGGACGGTTTCGGTGATCAGGGCCACAGCCGCATGGGTCATGCGACGTTCGGCGGTCACCGCATGAAACTGAACCTTGCAGGGGTCCGCGTGTCCAATGATGGCGAATTGGTAATGGTCGACCGCATCCCGGATGGCGAGGCTGGGCACGGCGATGAATCCACGCCCTTCGGCGGCCATGACCTTCATGAGAGCGAGGTCCTCAAACTCCGCAACCACGCGGGGCTGTATCTGTAATTCTCGGAACCAGTTTTCCAAGGTTCTTCGGAACGGTGTGTTTTCAGCAGGCAGCAGTGCGGGAGCCTGGTGAAGGGATTTTGGAAAACGCCCCTTGAGACTCCGGGCCAGCGTCTTCTCGGCGCAGAAGGTGGTACCAGTCTCGCCCAGCGGATGATTGAACACCTTGACGTTGACATTGCTGGGGGCCGGCTCGTCCGAGAGGATGATATCCAGCCGGTGGGTGGCCAATTGCGAGACCAAGTCCATCATCTTGCCCTCCCGACATATCACGTGAACGGGCTGGGACATGGAAAAGACCGGCTTCAGAATCTCGTTGGTCACCAATTTCGGAAATGAATCGGCGACACCCACGTACAGCCTGAGGGTCCGGGCACTCGACCGCTGGCCGACGGCATTCAGCAATTCGGAACCCAAAGCGAAAATCTCCCCGGCATAGCCGTAGACGATTTGACCAGCATCTGTGAGGACATTTTTCCGCCCTTCCCGCCGGAACAATGGTTCACCCAGAGCCGACTCCAATTCGTGGATTTGCTCCGATATGGACGGCTGGGAGATTCGCAGTTTCTCAGCGGCGCGGGCGAGGCTTCCCTCACGGGCGACCGTCCAGAAATAGCGGAGGTGATGGTAGTTCAACCACTCCATTGTTGGTAAAAGATACTTCGGTAAAACCGATGAGTCCATTCGGAATTGTGTATTGGTCCGAATTCAGAAATGCGACGAAGCTTTCCCCATGCCGCACCGAGTCCGGATCGCTGTTGATCCGGCAACAGGCGGCCTCAAAAGAAAGCACGGTCATGACAGCACCCATGAAACTGACACTCCAACACCTCAGCATCCGTCCGACCCACGCTCTAGATTCCTGGGTCGAGAAGCAAATCGTTTCCTTGCAACCGCGGTTGCGAATCGACCAAGCGCTGGTGCGGCTGGTGCGCCATCACGAGTCGAGTCCCCCCTATCGGGTGCAGATTCATCTGGTGACTCCTGGTCCCGACGTGGTGGCGGAGGGGCATGATCACACGCTTCAAGCGGCGTTCAACAAGGTGATGGCTCAATTGCGAAACAAGATCACCAGCCGTTTGGCGAAACAGATTAAACGGACCAAAGGTCCCCTGGCTGTTCCTTCCGCCCTGGCCTCAAAAGGTCGGTTCTCCCGCTAAACCCAGGCGAAACCGTCGCCGGACATCCGCCCGGCGACGGCATTCCCCATTTGCTCCACAAGCTACCGTTTCATTTCCAACCCAAACTGATTCCCCCGACCTTCCTGTCCCCATGATTGCCTCACCCTGGCTTTGGATTGCTTTTAATGCCTTTGTTCTGCTCATGCTTGCACTCGACCTTGGCGTTTTTCATCGAAAATCGCATGTGGTGGCATTGAAGGAATCCTTGATCTGGACGGCGGTTTGGATTGGACTCGCACTCGTTTTCAACCTGGGTGTCTGGCATTTTTTCGGGACTCTCCAGGCAGTGCAGTTTCTTACCGGCTACGTGATTGAAAAATCGCTGAGCGTGGACAACGTTTTTGTCTTCGCCCTCCTGTTCTCCTACTTTGCCGTTCCACTCCAGAACCAACACAAGGTTTTGTTCTGGGGGATTCTGGGGGCGTTGGTGATGCGGGCGATCATGATTGCGGCCGGTGCCATACTGATCGAGAGATTCACCTGGATTGTCTACCTGTTCGGGGCGTTTCTCATCCTCACGGGAATCAAGATGCTGGTTAAGCGGAATGAGACACTCCATCCTGAACGCAATCCGGTGGTCAACTGGTTTAAGAAACTGGTGCCGGTGACTCCCGATTATCGGGGCGACCGATTCTTTGTTCGCGAAAAGGGAGTCCTCATGGCCACACCGATGTTTGTGGTGTTGCTCTTGGTGGAGATTTCCGACCTCATCTTTGCAGTGGATTCGATTTCGGCCATCTTTGCCGTCACCACCGATCCTTTCATTGTCTATACGTCCAATGTCTTTGCCATCCTGGGTTTAAGATCTCTCTATTTCGCTCTGGCGGGTGCGGTCGACAAATTCCATTATCTCAAGACGGGCCTGGCCGTGGTTCTCATGTTCGTCGGGGTCAAGATGTTGCTGGCACATTCACCGTGGAAACTCGATACGTTGCTGGCCTTGGGCATCATCGTCCTGGTCCTGGCCGGGTCCATCGTGCTCTCACTGATGAGACCAAAGAAGCCGGTGATCCCCGTGGCCGTGGCCCGGCCCACGGTTGGTTGAAATCGAACGTTCACCGCGGTGCTCTCCGGCGCCCATCGCAACCACTCGAAGTGCATCGGCGCAGTCAGCGGAGGGAGAGTATCCGATCGGGCAACCTGCCGACCCATTGATCGGGAAGCCTCAAATCCATGGACCCGGGGAGGGGTGGCTCCGTTCCGACATGTCCGTCACAGAATCCCACATTGGCGAGGTGCAGGTGACGGAAATGGACGGTCGCTTCCCCGGCGTTGGTGCTGATGTAATAAAACTCCTCCAGCATGGGATGGCTGGGTGAAGCCGGTGGCTGGAAGGTGTTGACCTGGGCTGCATCAGCGAAGAGGAGCATGTCGGAAGGATGCCCCACATCGGCGACGCGAACGGTAGGACGATTGAGCGGGGCGGACAGATTCAAGTTGTATCCGTAGCCATAGGCTGCACCCGTGGCCTTCAACTTGAATTGAGGCATCGAATAGTTTAACGAAGGGCAGATTTCTACTCCCCGGCCTTGGAGGTATGGGAACAAGGCACCCCGGGTGGCATCAAACCGGCGTTGGCCTTCCGCTCCATTTTCCAGCCATCCGAACCAATAAGTTCGTCCGTTGTCCACATCCGCACCCAGCCACCGAAAACAACGACCTTCGTTGTCGTCCCAATACATTTGAGCCGCCAGGTTGAGGTGGCGAAGGTTGGACGTGCAACGGGCACGGGCGGCCGTGGCCTGGGCGTGGCCCAATGTCGGCAAAACCAGCGCCGCCAGGACGGCGATGATGGCGATCACCACCAGGAGCTCGACCAGAGTAAATCCCTTGCGGTAGGCGCTCATGGCTCCTCCAACTGGACCCGCACAAAAGCATCAGCAGGGCCATGCCAGGGGCTTAGCTCCGGATGAAACAGATGGGCCAAGAGTTCTGTACCGTCAATGACCCGGGGGCCAGGACGGCTGAAGTAACCTCCATCCACAGCAAAGACCCGCCGGTTCCGGACAGCGGATAGTTCCGACCAACCCGATAGCTTCCATAATGGAGCCGCATGTCGTTGTGCCTGATCCGCGTCGTAGCCGCAGGGCATCAGGACAATCACCTCCGGCTCTGTCGCTCGCACCGCCTCCCAATCCACACGGACGGAATCCGCACCCTTGCGTCCTAGTGCATCGATCCCCCCGGCAATTTCCACCATTTCGGGAATCCAATGTCCCGAGCAATAGATGGGATTGACCCACTCGGCACAAAAGACACGAGGTGGATGGGATACGGTGGACATCCGGGAAGCAATGGCATGCAACCGGGACTGCCAGGAGGCAATTTGGTGCTCGGCCTCTTCCAAGCGACCGGTGGCGCGGCCCAAGTCGAGTAGATTCTCCTGAATGTCATTGAGAGAATGGGGCGACATGAACAACACCTGCGGTTGGTCCCGCAGGGTGCTCAATGCACGCGCCACTTCAGTTCCCGAGGCCGCACAAACCTGGCACAGGTCCTGGGTTAGAATATGGGTGGGTGCCAATTGATCGAGAAGCTCCTCGTCGAGGCGGTACAGGCTTTCTCCGCGATTGAGGGCCGTACTGACTCGAGTATCCAGTTCCGAGGCACTCAACTCATGGGTGGGAAGGTTGCCATGGACAACCTGTGGTATGCCCCGAATCCCCGGCGGATAATCACAGCAGTGAGTGATCCCGTGCAACTGCTCGATGAGTCCAAGGGCACACGCCATTTCGGTTGCAGACGGCAACAACGAAACCAACCGCAACTCACCGGATGTCAGCATTGCCTTCACACCCAGGAGGTGGCTTGAACCCGACTTTCCCGATCTCGCAACCATGGAAGGCGATATTGGGCCCATTCCAGACCGCCAAACAGAACGGCCGTGTAGAACAAGTCACCCAGCAGACCATTCCTGAGGAAAGGAAGGCCGGCCGCATAGCACTGCCAAAGGCCGAGGGCGTTCCTGGGATAGGAGTCGAGACATGCCCACACCCCGAAGTTGGTCACGACAAAAAAGACCATCGTGCCCGTCACGGAAGCGGTGACGACCCGGCCCACCCCACCACTCCGTCGCAACCATATCCCGAAGCAGGTCGTAACCAGAAAACTGCCGTAAACAAACGGCATCAGGCGATGGAATCCGAGGTAGCCATCGCTGAGGAGCATCGCCAGGATGGGAATCCCGAGCGCCATGCCTTTGTGACGAAACTTTGCACCGCCGAAAAGAGCGACGGCTCCGACCGGTGTGAAATTCCAAGGGTGGGGAAGGAGACGCAATGCCGCTGCTGCAAGCACCAGGCCGACAAGAAACCAATGACGATCACGTGGATGGGTTGTCATAACGATCGGGGCGTGGTGTCAGTTCCTGTGGGAGGCCTCAGTTCGGTAAAACCGGTACGGAAGGGTCCCGGCTTGGGGGTCTTGAAGGACCATCCGGCCGCCAGTGCCCGGCTGTGGGGAACCCAGATTTGTCCAGGTCTTTAGGTTGGTGGTCGCCTGAAGAATATAGTTCCAATTCGTGCGGCTGATGAAGGACTGCTCCCAGTGGCCGTTATTCAAGCTGTGGCTTTCATGGCGAATGGGTTGAGGAGGGACCGTGACATCAATGTTGTCGACCACGCCGTGCGCCAGAATGGAACTGGCATAGGGACCCGCCGGGACCCCCGTATCGGTATAACTGCTGATGGCGAAGGTATCCACCTGGAATTCGGTGAACGGACCACCAAACGACGAGCTCTGAGTCGCGAGGCGGGCGGACGTCACAGGTCCCGCGAGAATACCATTGGTGGTGACCGTGGTCGTCACCGTCTGGTTGCTGGAGGCATAGCTCAGGACAATGTGCATCGGCACGCCGACGGGCAAATCGAACAGGCTGAAGTCACCACTCCCGTTGTAATTCATGGCCGAATTTGTGGAATAAACGGCGGGCCAGACGGTCGGTCCGAAGCCGGTATCCGGGAAAAAGTTAAATTCCACCAAATCGGGCGAATCGGAACCAGTGGCACGATTAAACCGTGCAGATTCCGCTTCACTGCGATTTTGAAATCCAAAGGCCAGTTGCATCGGGCCGGGTTTAGCCGGATTGATCCCTCCTTGGATATCGTTAAGCTGAAGGTCTAGGGCGATGCTAAAATCATCGGCGTGGGTCAGCAGGGTCTCAAGGGGCAGCTGAAAATAGCTGTTGGGACGGGACGAGTCCCAGGTGACCTCCAGGTTTTGAAGAATCGGATTCCAATGAAACAGGTTGGCATCTCCGAACAGCAGCCACTCTTGAGCCAAGGGGTCCGAGGCAAAGTCCTGCCGGATTTCCCGAAGGCTGGGATCCACGGCGGCGAGGGCATCGATCTCGAACTTTCCCCCGATAGACTCCACGCGAACAAACTGAGCCGAATCAACGATGACACCCTGGCCATTTTGATCCTGCGCCCAGCCGAGGGAAAAACCGGCACCGCCCCCGGACCCTGCATAAAGAGCTGAGATTTGTTGGATATCCTTTCCCGAAAAATCTGAGGCTCTGAGCGATGGACTGACTGGCAGGAAGAAATTTCCAGCACCGTCCGTCGGGAACCAAGAATCGACGGTGGGAGCAATGGCCGGATTGAGGAGATAAAAAGTGATGCCATCCTTACTCACGGACACCCTGCTGCTCCCCGAGTTGTTCCCATAGAGGCTTCCGTCCGTAATTCCCCCACCCGAATAGTCGCCATTTGTGATGACGAATCCTGCGTTGCCAAAGATGATGAAATCGAGGCCGAAGGGATGGGATGGGTCCGCGCGGATGGCGTCGCGAAATTGCAGGGTGATCGCTCCTCCAGGCCCGATGGACACCACCTGATTGGTGAGGTAGGCGGCGTCAAATACGTCGACAGGACCACCGAAAGCTCCCGGGGTAAATCGCGACGGCTCACCGAGGGCGGCGGATGGGCGCGCATAGCGGGGATCGGCATCTGTTCCGGGACGGTAATCGACAACCGAGTCGGCAAACTGGGCCAGGATCGGTTGAGAGAAGGGAAACGCACCAACAATCAACAGCAATAACAGACATTTTATCTTCATATTCCGATGGTCTTTCTGAATGTCCCACGGAGTGCCGGGGACGGGTTATGGACAGCGAGACCAGGCGGAGTCTGAAGACAAAAAAGCCTTCAGACGCCGGCAAACGGAGAATGAAGGCACAGAGGAAAGCGCAAAGTTCAACGGTCCTGAGAAAACCGTTCCCAGGCTGGCCTCATCCTTCTCTTTGACGGAGAAGTTGGTCCCACAAACGCGGGACCGCGACGAGAGCAATCCAACCGGTATCCTGACTAGGGGCCTCAGACCTCGCTCCCGCCTTCCCAGCTTGTGGCTAGTGGCATTGGGAGTTTGTAACCCGTCACAGTGGCGCAACCGTCCCCGATTCTCGCGGGGTTCCCTGACATTGGACTGCCATACGAAAAGCGGTCATGGACCGCCTATTTCACAGAACGAGTCCGTTGTAGAGTTTCCGGGAAGGATCACAAGGGGATTCCGACCGTCTTTTAGCCAATGGCGTCTGGACGGCCCTGAACCCCTACTTTTTTTGTTCCAGCCATGCTTTCAGTTCCACGATTTCGTCCGGCTTCAGCGCCCGATTGGGAGGCATGTATCCAAAATCGACCAGAACACGGATCGGGTGGGATTGAACGAGAAACAGGGGACCCCGGTCCCCGTCTGCCTTGTGGCAGCGCGAACAAAAACGGAGGGCCATGGGCTGGCCGTACTCGGGCGGACGCTCATGATCCGGGAAATGCATGCGGGACCGAGGCTGATCCGCGATGAATTGACTCAACGCGGCTGCCAGTGGCGGGTCACTCAGGAGGTCAGCCCGGACAGGATGGATGGCAAGGGGTCCGGACGAATGACACTTGTAGCAACTGACGGCTTCAAATTTGATGCGCGTATCCTGAATTTCTGCGAAGTAGTCCAGCGGCGGGTCGAGGGTCAAATCCTGGACGATGGAGAAATAGCCCCATTCCTTTTCCCGGGAAGTTCGCTGCACCAGCAGGAAGACCCGAACGGTGGCATTGGAGAATGCAGCGATGTGATTGAACATCGGGCGGCGATTGACATCCTCCTGGGTGCTGATCAGGCCGACGTCCGAGATTGGAACCGACTTGCCATCATTGAACAACTGCTTGACCAGTCGCATGTAGTCGATGACCTCCGGTTCAGTCAGTCCGTGAGCCCCAGCCCTGACGTGGGGTGGCAGGGGAGTGATCGGGTTGGTCCAGGACTTGTGAATCCGGTTGGTGCCGACCGTGGCGCAAACGGCTTCAAAATCCGCGCGACTGAACCAGGAGAGATCGAGGGGTGGCTCCAGCAGGAGTCCCGTTTGAGTGGAAACGGCGGGGGCGATCAGTGGCGGGGGGTCGGGGGCTATTGATTTGGCCATGCCACTGATCAAGCACCAAAACAGGAGGAACCGTTGGACGCAGAAGAGGCCGACAAGAAGGTGTTGGTTCTGGCTTTTCATCGGATGAACCAGATGGCGACTTCACCGCAGGGGATCGGGCGCAGACGAGGGTGCAAGGGCGTGTGAGTCGACGGTGCCGCTGCGGGTGGCCGAGATACTTCGGGAATGTCCGTTGATCCGGGCGTAGATGGTGCTCTCCAGGCGATACTCGGCGCGGTGCTCCTCGTAGATTTTGAACAGGGAACCGGCCATCCGGAAGGTACTGAGGTAAACCGTGACATGCTGGGTTGTTGTTCCAAGACGTGGAACCTCCACCGTCTGGTTGTTTAGGCCCTGACCGACATAGATGCCATTGAGGTAAATCCGGTGGCGACCACCCTCGACCGACATCGATTCGGGTGAACCATTCTGGAGTCGAATCTCACAATCCAAAGCCGATTCTCCAACACCACCCCCGGGGACTGGCCTGACATTGACGAGGGTGACTTCGAAAGCGCTGTCGTCGGCGTGGTGAGCGCAGCCTGCGAGCAAAACGACGCTCGCCAGGAAAAGGTAAAGTTGGAAGTGCCTGAACACTCGGGGAGCGTATTTCGTCCACGAACCGATGTCACAAACTTCCTCGGGCACGAGGCGAATAATGTCCTGGCCCGTCACTGACGGTCATTTGGCCTATCGAGATTCGTGCAGGACCCGGCGCGGCGGATGGTTTGTGGTGATTTTCGCACGATGGGCTCTTCTGTCGTTGGGACTGTGCCCAGCGATATCCTCCCCTCCCGATCCGACGCGTCATGGAGTCGTTGTTCCGTGGGACTTGGGCGTCCTTTTCACCGCCCCGCGTTGGCAGAGGATTGAGCGTCCCAAGGCTGAGGGTGTCACCCCGCTGTTTTTCGAGGGTCTTCCGTTCCAAGGTCACCCGACCCGCGTGTTTGCCTGGCTGGGTATTCCCTCTTCGGCCACGAACGGACCGGTTCCCGCCATGGTCCTGGTTCACGGCGGCGGCGGCACGGCCTTTGAGGAATGGGTGCGGCTTTGGGTGGGACGCGGATACGCCGCCATCGCCATGGACACCTGTGGTCAGGTACCGGTTGGCAATTATGGTCAGTATGTCCACGATTCCCAAGGGGGCCCTCCTGGTTGGGGTGGCTTTGACCAAATCCACTGGCCCACAACCAATCAATGGACCTACCACGCAGTCGCCGATGTGATCCTTTCCCATTCGCTCCTTCGGTCCCTGCCGGAAGTCGATCCGGAGCGCATCGGCATCACAGGCATTTCCTGGGGGGGCTACCTGACTTGTATGGCAGCAGGACTGGACCCGCGCTTCAAACTGGCAGTACCCGTTTATGGCTGCGGCTTTTACAAGGAAACCGTATTTGAGAAGAACCTCGAGCCTTTGGGACCTGAACTGGCGGAGCAATGGGTGAACATGTGGGATCCGGCCACGGTGTTGAGTGATGCGGCAATGCCTTTTCTTTGGGTGACCGGCAGCAACGATTTTGCGTACACGATGAATGCGCTTCAGAAATCCTATCGATTGCCCCGAGGTTCCCGCACCCTATGCCTCCGCCTTCGGATGCCCCACGCTCACGGCGGAGCCGGTGAGAATCCGGTGGAAATCCAGGCATTTGCCGACAGCCTCCTGCGCAACAGCAGGCCCCTGCCCTCGATTACGGCAACCGGGCGAGAGAACCATCAAGTCTGGGCAACCTTTTCCGATCCGACTTCAGTTGTTCGAGCGGAATTGAATCTAACGCGGGATGGCGGCCGTTGGCAGGACCGCAACTGGGAGGCGCTACCAGCGGTCATCCATGGGAATCGCGTCGACGCACAACTCCCTGATGGTGCCCGGGTCTTTTATTTCAATCTCTATGATGACCGTGGCTGTGTGGTGAGTACCGAGCACGAGGAGTTGAAGTGATATCAGGTTGTTCTGTTACGATGTCCAGGCGTCGTCCGTCACATAACGGATGCATCGAATGGGCGGGTTGCTGGAACAATTGGGAAGCGGTCATGTCCTCCAAAGGCTCGGGAGAAAATAGCGGGACGCCATTACCGCTTCATGGTTGCCCCGGCGGAAAGCGGCGGGACGCCACTGCCACTTTGTTTCACTCCACTCTACTTCAGCTCGGCCCGCTCGGTGTCCACCAAGGGGTTTGCGCTTTCGTTGGGTTCGGATCAGGATGGGCGGATGAGCCAAGCGATGGTGGCGATCGTCTCGTTCCTGGTGCTGGCGACCGCAGTTTTGGTGCTGATTGAATTGGGTCGCCGGGCCGGAATGCGCCGACGGTTGAAGGACGAGGAAGCCGCGCGGGCTGGATTGGGAGCCCTGGAAGGGGCTATTTTTGGCCTGATGGGTCTGTTGGTGGCCTTCACCTTTTCAGGTGCAGCCTCGCGTTTTGACGCACGTCGATCTCTGATCGTTCAGGAGGCCAACGACATCGGAACCGCCTGGCTGCGACTCGATTTGCTTCGACCCGCCGCACAACCGCCACTTCGAAAGCAGTTTCGCGACTACGTCGAATTTCGGCTTGCCATGTACTCTCCGACAAACACTCCGGAGATGCGGACGCTCAACCACATTCAATTGGGCCTCTTGCAAAGCAATATCTGGGCTCTGGCCGTACCAGCCGCCAAAGAGGCGTCCGACTTCTCCGCCCCGACCCTGCTTCTTCCGGCTCTCAATGCCATGTTTGACATCACCTCGACCCGGAGCGCTGCCGCCCGTTTCCATCCACCGCACATTATCTATCTGATGCTTGTTATGCTCCTTCTAACATCGTCGTTGATCGCCGGTCATGGACTGGCCGGGAGTAAGAGCCGCAGTTGGATACACATGATCAGTTTTGCAGTGATTATGTCGGCCACGGTCTGGCTGATTATCGACCTGGAATATCCCCGGATCGGACTGCTTCGAATTGAACCAGAGGATCGGGTTCTTGCGGACCTGAGAGAGATGATGCGGTAGCGCACAGTCCGTGGCGCTCTGGGGTGAGGCCAGATGTAACTGGGGCTGAATTGCGTGAATGGCGTGATTTGGACCGCTTATGGCTGGGGCGGAGAAGAGCTACA
>CAITXU010000063.1 GCA_903896505.1 uncultured Verrucomicrobiota bacterium
CCCAGCATCGGTGCCAAGGCATCGACGGCGAAGCGACACCTGACCCTGTACCAATGGTCCAATCCCACCGTCAAAGACCACCTGGCTCTGTTTACCCATGGCGTTGTCGGTCAGTGGACGGTTCCAGGGACAACCGGTCGGGACTACTTCGACCAGTTGACCGCTGAGGTTCGGGATAACCGCGAGGACTCCAGGGGCCGGGTCAAGACCGTCTGGGTTCAGAAACGCCGCGATAACCATTTCCTCGACTGCGAACTGATGATCGACGTCGCCGCCATCATCACCGGGTTGGTCAAATCGGCAGGGGTGCAGGGTGTCCCGTCTACCGTGATGGATGAGGAAGAGCCATCCTGACGGGCCCCCTACGGATGTCCGACTGTTTGCGTAAAGCTAGGAAATGACCGGTAGAGTTTCCCCGCATCCCTTTCGTTCAGGTCAAATCTGCGTCACCCAGACGATAAACCCGCCTGTTTACCAACTACCGCAGGGTCTTTCGCCGGGTGTCCGGGTACGAACTCTGGTCTATGACTACGGCTTTCTGCGGCTACCGAAATAGATCCAACCATCTCCGGCACACTCAATTTGGCCGCAAGTCCTAAAACTCTTGTCAACCCGTCAGATGGTTACGCGGCCTCCCGTGCCTATGAGCGAGGCTGGTTTGGCCGGAAAAGCTGGATATCCGAATCGGTGCCATAAAGCCCGAAGAAATCCCGCCGCTCCAATCTCAACCAACGAATTGCCTCTACCCTCAAAAACAGTGAAAAAAGCCTCTGGCCGCCAAAATAGAGCCTTGATACCAACTTCGAAATGCTGCTATGAACAAGGTGTTCAAGAGGACAAATTGAAAGTCGGATAACTCCGAGACCATCGCTCAGCATCCTGTTTAGCTCGTGCAATGCCGATAACCAAAAACGCCAACTTTTCTCTTTGGCCAAAGCCTACCTTCAGCAATTAGTGCTTAGGTACTGGGAAAGCCAAGGTCTTACTATGAAATCCCAACGCGTCAGATTATTTATGGCGCATTTCCTAAAATTGCTTGCGGAGAATGGAATTAAACAAGATGTCCTGACTGGGTCCGTTCTAAAAGCGATTCAACGCATTTCGAAAGATGGAAACTGCACACACTCAGCTCTACAGAAAATCTCCAATAAAATTGCAGATATTATAGAGGCTGAAACCTCACAACACTCATCCTCGGATCAAGCTAACCTTCAGGCTAAGTTCGCTACCGAACTCTCAGTCCTGACTGACCAACCAATTGTAAAAGGATCAATTACCAACAAAACCATTCTTGAGTCCTTCCTAAATGGAGCAAGGCTAGATAGCACAATCAAAGAGCCCTCCCAGCCCCCCAATCCATTCACTAGCAGGGCATTGATTTTATCAGACCAAGCTGTATTCGGTCGAGAATATGAAATCGCACAACTATTAGCCAATCTAGATTCTCGCCAAAATGTCCACATACACGGTGAACGTAGAATCGGCAAATCGGCAGTATTGTTAAAACTGGCAGCTAGGCTACGCATGTTGAGGCCTGATACTAGTCCGGCATACCTTGATATGACAAATACGTCTTTGCATAATCTAGAGGGCTTCTTCGAAGTTCTTGCGAGGTCATGGAGTAGCAAAATTACATTGAGCCACAATATCCCTTATAGCGAGAGTTTAAGAAAACTGGTCGAAAGCACTGCTCACCCGATTATGATTCTCGACGGATGTGACATGTTCGAGCATATCGACAAATTTTTTCCTGTTGCCTTTCTCGATGTTCTAAGAGCAACCTCGTCGAAGCGCCTATGCATTGTATCGGCTGCACGAAGCACATTATATAAACTTTCACAATCTCTTGGCACTCTATCGCCGCACTCAAATACATTTGTTTCATTCCATCTAAATGGCTTCGACCCTAAAGATTCTGTCGCTTTTTTAAGCGATAAGACTTCAGGTTCGTCACCGTTCAACAAAAATGAAAGTCGCGTAGCGCTCGACTGGGGGGGAGATAACCCGTGGCGACTGCAGATAGTTGGTTATTATATCTTTGAAGCAAAACTCAACAACAAATCACTTGAGTGGGCACTTGAAGCAGCCGAGGAAGAATGGGCAAGTTACCATTCCTCCTCGACTTCCTCCAATTGAGGTATGCGGTTGAAATGATCTAAATATATTGCACCGATTCTAGATGCACTAACTAGATTAATTATATTGATGTCTTGCCAATCCTCGATCTAAGCCATTTTGCAAATAACGGAATGGCGATATCTCCATTCAAATTAAGAATGCTTAGATCCTGAAGCCTAGACTCCAATGTTAATTGCTTAGGTTCAACACGGGTATCCGTCAACAAATCGTGAAGCAATCTCTGCCCTTCAGGTTTAGCGTCGAAGTACAAATTGGCAAAGTAATTCTCTGCTGATATCACACACTTATCAGCGGCAATATCAACGTCTAAGATGGAAGCAGTGTGACGCATCTGATCATTCAAGAGATCTACTAACTCTCTAGCGAGAGCTTGGGTCACAAATGGATGTCCCGCAGACAACTCGAGTAAATGTTCCAATGCTCCAGGGTCATACCGTAGGTTGAAATCAGGAACTGGACATGTGAGGATAGGGATTAACTCGTCAGCGGTTAGAAAGCCAACGCGAAGAGGTCGTGCACTTACAAAACGGGTAGTCCATTCCGGGCCGAGACTAACAAACGACTTGACACCCGAAAATAGAAGAATGATCGTGCTATTATACTGTTGAATGTGCCGCGTATAGTTCAAAAACACTGCCGCCCATTTGTTTTCAGCTTGAAAGCCGAGGTTAATCGCTTCATATTCGTCGAAGCATACAAGAATACGTACCCCTTTAGGCAAAAGAGTCCTTAGATGAATAAGCCACGTATCAAATACATGAATCGTATCTTCGCTAAGTTGAGCACGTGCCAACGCTAAAATATTCAAACCGTGCTCAGCGGCTCTTTCCGTTATGGCACGGGAGATGTTGAAAATCAATACAGGAAGAGAGTTATCGGCGCACGCGAATTGACAGTCTATATTGACAACCCAAAAGTTTTTAGATAACAATCGTGGCAAATGGTTCAATAGGCTCGATTTACCCATCCGACGAGATCCGTAGACTAACACTGCCGATGGGAAAGAGTCACCCATGAGAGTATTCTCTAGTTCTAGAACGATATCTTTACGTCCGGCGAAGATCGCAGCTTCGTCAGTTCGAAGAGGCTTTCCGAAGTTGTAGATCTGTGGAATCTCCTTGAGACCTCTAGAATCTAAGAGTAAACAATCATATTCTAATTGAAGGATAGGATGCCAACTTTGAAGGGCCTCTAATACTCGTGATGACAGAAGGTCCTGACGCGCTATTAATGTTTTTGTCGCAGTCTTTAGCACGTTCAATGCGTTGTCTATAATCTTGATCCGTCTATAGTGACCTCTGGTAGCTGTATAGGGTTCGATGTGCGCTGCAATCGATTCGATAGTAGTGATTCCGATCATTAGTTGTGGAGGTAACATGTTCTCTTTTGAATGTATCCAAGCGATCTTTGCTCTTGTTTCAACTATATCAGAAAGTGTTGCGATGCGGAGGTCAAACAATGCCAATTCGATCAACGCTTCTGCGGCTGCCTTGCGTTGAAGTGGACGCTGAGCTGAGACGAATGTTAGGATATCGAGACCAGATTGACGATGGTGCATAATGAGGTGAATCAGACATGTTGTCAATCGTGGGACCCGCAACCATACCGTTTCATTCCAAGAAATTGGATGCAGCTGCCATGTCTTTAGTCGATTTTGTGGTGAGTAGATTAGACGAAAAGAGATAAGAAGCGATAATATGTAATCTATTGGATAGGTTGGAATTCTAAAGAAAGTAACGAAAAAGACTGAAATAACGCCGCCTACGGTTAGTAGTGCACCTTTTAGTGCGAATAACGACCCAAAATGTAGTAGGATTATTCCGGATGAGATACCAACCGAGAGTGCTAGACCCCAGCAAATCTTAAGGGATGCGTAAATATCTCGTCCTATCGCAACGGCTACTGCAGCCCCTCCCGAGATTCCAACCGCTATAACTGTTTTAAGGAGGACGATATCCGGCGATGAGGTTGGAGCTGATGTCCCGATTGTGAAGCCTAAAGACGTCCCGAGTGCGATTCCCCCAATAACACCTCCTGAGATTGCAAACGTTACACCGAACACACAGCCGAAAAGGCAGCCTATTAACATCGCAGTAAAAGCCTTTGGCCAGTCAAAAGAAGACTGAAACTCAGACCAGAGGGACCCACTCAATATGAGTATTATGAGAGATGTGCAAATATTCAGTGGTAGCATCTTAATCATGTAGTAGCTACGTGCACGCCACTCGCTGAAAATAGGAAACTGCGTTAGTAGTGCGTTTGTGGAGCGAAACACTGTTGGCTGATAATACATTAACAGTAGCTGTTTGATAGACCAATTGAGGTACATGGTAAGACGATTAGACATGTATGTGTGTGTGGGTTACAGATGTGTGACGAGTCGAGCGCTGTGACGGTATATGGTGCTTGATCGGATGGAAGGAGGAATTCTGGACAGATTCGGACACCAATGGACATTCTGTTTGGGTTCAGGCTGTCCAGTGGGATTAAGGCTCGTGGTACTCGGGGGGGAGGATTGGAGCAGCTGTTTGGGGACCTGGTGCAAGTGAGCTTCAGATACTGCTCTTGACTGATGCTAGAGTCATTGGGAACGCGATCCACTGTCCGTTCCCATGTCCGAGCCCTTGATTCGATTGTCCGATCTCTGTTGATGGATTGTCCAGGGACATGTGTTTGTTGGTTCGTTTCGTTTGCTATTGTCCTCCTATGGATTCAATTCTGAGCCCTGTCCTCCAAGGGCAAGACGGTAGGAGCGAAGGCGACGGCAAGGCGCTTTTTGACCTTGCGAAGGTTAGCGATGGATTGTCGGCGGCAGGTTTCTGTCCGTCAGTTTTGACTGCGCAAAATGAGTTTCCCTTCACGGGTGGTCCGTCTTTGGAGTTCGCAATTCGTGAGGCGGCAAAGGCAGCTGAAGCCGCTCGGGTTGCTATTGTTACCCGCAGTAAGGCTGCGACCGGTGATTTTCAACGACCCGATTGTGACCTAGGTCGAGGTAACGCCTGTAACACGAATGTTGGGGATAGCGGATTTTGTTTCAAAGTACCGAACAGACACGCAAAGAAGTTAAAGGAGTCTCGGAAGGCAAGCTTGCAGCCTTCAATGCTGACCACGCAATTCTATTATCCTTACACCGGCGGACCGGAGTTGGAGGTTGCTATCCGCGAGGCGGCAAAGGCAGCTGAAGCCGAACGAGCTATAATTGTGGATCGGTGCGGAACCGTGAATGAGAATTGTAAGCGGGCCGAGTTCCAAATTTGCCCGTGGGCCGTGGCCTACGTCCTTTTAGGACTGATTTTAGTGTTGCTTGGGGTTCTTATATTTCAGGAGAGCGCTGGTTCGGTTAGTGGGTATGGTAGTCGAATTGAGCGGGCCGTCCTCGATTGAGTTTAGATTCATCCATGATTGACGAATTGTGCCAGTCAATAAGCATCGGTGGGTTCGATGACCGGGGCGACCACGCCCCGGTAGCGATTTACCAGCGCCGAAAGTCTGGTGAACGCCTACTGCAAAGAGAGCCAGAAACAGAAGTTGCTGGTCCGAAAAGCGAAGGTCTGTGACTCAAGACTGCTCTTTATCGTTACCGCTCTGGACAAGCTGGTTCACGACGATCATTTCCTCACCCTCCTACGCGCAGAACCTCTGCTGACCATGCCCAAATTCCTTTGGGCCAAGGTGGGCACCAAAGTGAAGGCCTCCGAATGACTACCCCCCAAGCTTGGTTTTGAAATGGAGAAAATCCGGCTTCCCCTGGACACCCTCCTACCAGTCCGAACTTTGAAAGGCCCGGAAAAGAACCTCGACCGCTACCGGTCCATCCGGGATTCGATCAAGGCGGTCGGCCTGATTGAGCCACTGGTGGTTCACCCGCAAAAGGGGAAATTGAAACAGTACCTTTTGCTCGATGGCCACCTCCGCCTCGTCGCCTTGCGGGAACTGGGAGAAACCGAGGCGGACTGCATCGTCTCCTGCGACGATGAGAGCTATACCTACAACATCCGGATCAACCGGATTCCCCCGATTCAGGCCCACAAAATGATCACCCGGGCCGTCAGGGATGGGGTGAAACCGGAACGCATCGCAGCCGCCCTGAATCTGCCGATTGCCAATGTCCGGGCATCGATGAAGCTGCTGGACGGACTGCACGAAGAGGTGGTTGAGCTGTTGAAAAGCAAGGAAATCGCACCCAAGGCCCTTCGGTTCCTGAAACAGGTCAGTTTTGTCCGGCAGATTGAAATCGCCGAATTGCTGGTCAGCGCCAATAATTTTACCGCCGGTTACGTGGAGGCGTTGGTTCTGGGGACGTCCCGGGATCAGGTTGCCCAACCCGACAAACCCAAGGCCCGGGCCGGACTGACGGCGGAACAGATCGCCAAGCTGGAAAAGGAGATGGAATCACTCGAACGGGACCTGAAATCGGTCGAGGAATCCTATGGGGAAAACATGCTGAACCTGACCTGCGCCAAGGGGTACATCAAAAAGCTGCTGGAAAACGTCAAGGTCGTGCGGTTCCTCAACGGCAACCACCCCGATATCCTACGCGAGTTTGAGACCATTGCGGCAGCGGATGCGGTGTAGCTAGTCACCATCAGGAAAAATCAAATTAGAATAATTGGGAGAGTGAAAATCGGCCGACAGCGAGCCGCAGTGGGGAGAGCTCAACCATCTTGACAAATGGTGTTACATCATCTCGGGTGCAATCCGTATCGACGCAGTATCGCCTTTGAGTCCTGATTTCGAATGAAAAGCCGTACAGATCACCGTCCGTTTTCTTCCTGCTGCTCGATCGCTTCTGGTAGAGTATCCTGACCAGTTAATTCTGGTCCAAACATCTGTGCTTTAAGTACTTCCCGCAATTTAATTCCATCCTCTGTTAGTTCCCCTTTTGAAAGGCGGAGCTTCTTGTTGGTTTTTGCTTGGTGGCTAAAATAGTGATCTCTATCGTTCATATTTGTATTTTGTTTTAATAGTTGTGGTTCACGTGAAACGTGTGAACGCACTGTAGAGAGCGATATGAGACAGCGCAAGTAAAAGATAAGCAGAAACTAAAAATAGAATAAAAATAAAACAAAAATTGAAACAATAATTTTGTGGCGCGTTCTATTTATTGTGTTCGGTGAAACGCTATTGAGAAAATAAACAAATAAACTATATTTAGTTAAGATCGTCGAAGGAGACAGGGCGATTCAACGGTGACTCCACTCTCCAACCTCCTCAATTGCCATCCGGAATGGCTTCCATCGAATCCCCGCCGGATTGAAATCAGATTTGGGCGTCAATTTCTCAAGAGACCGGTGAAAGCGGAGGGACCTTTGGAAACAGGTCTTTAAGGGAACAATCGTCCGGAAGGATAATTGCCGGAAAAACACGCACCGGGGCAAACGCGGATACAGGAATAAATCGCGAAATTGAACAAGGGTTGCCATTCTGGCCCATTGCCCCGGTAAAAAGGGCAAATTCCCGTACGGGTATATTTCAAGTCACCTGCCTTCGGGTGACTCTGAATCTTCATCCATACCTTACCACCGTCGCCAGACGCTTGGCGCGGGTCAGGGCGACGTAGCGAAGTTGGCGGGTGTCGCTGATGGCGGACCTCGGGTCCGTTTCGGCTTTTGACTCCAGCAATATCACCTCGTCAAATTCCAGCCCCTTCGCCCGGTGCATCGTGGCGATCCGCACACTCTTCGAATCCGAAGGGTCCCGGTTGTCCGATTCAATGAGGATCGGGTCGAAATGTGCGGACCGCAGGTATTCCTCCACTTTTCGTGCCTCATGCCGGGTGGGAACAATCACGCAGATGCTGCGGACCGCTTCCTGCGCGGACCGGGCCAAGGGGATGATGGCTGCCAGTGCCTCCTCCAAATGAGGGACCTCGATGCGTCCCGGCTTGGGACCATGTGCGATGGACTTGTACCGTTTGACCTCGTCGCTGCCATCATCCAGGTCGTCCGCCTCGCACCCTTCCAGAACGGCCACCGCCGCCCGCCGGATTTCTTCGGTGGTCCGGTAGTTCAAATAGAGCTTTCGCGACCTTCCGCGAATATCGATGCCGCAGGCGGTCATGGACGCGCGGTTGCGGCTGTAGATGCGCTGATGCCCGTCCCCGACCAAAAACAAATCGTTGGGACCCGGAGGGACCATGGCCCGCAACAGCCGAAGCGCCTGAGGTCCGAAATCCTGGGTCTCGTCTACGATGATGGAGGTGAATCCCACCGATTTTCCCTCGATGATTGCAATGGCGTCCCGGTAAGCGTCGTCGACTTCCTTGAGCTTTCGACGTGTGAGCTGGGTGCGGTACTCCTCAAACACCGGCCAGACCGCATCCCGTTTGGCCCGGTTAAGAATGGTGCCCCGGCCAGCCCGTTTAGCCAGGCGGTATTCATCGCGGGAGGTGACACCCTGAGCCAGGATCACCCGGTCAAACTCCTCTTCATAAAAACCAGAAGGCAACCCCAAGGTTGTGTCCTGAAGAGTCAAGGCGTGATTCCATGCTTCGGCGGCTTCGTCCTGCTTCCGATTGTAGATGATCTTCCACTCGTACTTGTGGCGACGCAGGAATGCATGGACCCAGGCATCCAGATTTTGGACCTCAATCTTCTGCATCACCGTGGGCGGGCAAAGGGTCTTGAGGTTTTCCTGGATATCCAAAGCCAGGTTGCGGGTGAAGGTGGTGAAAAATACCTTGGCATCACCCGTCGCCCGGTTTTCAGCCAGCCATTTTGCGCGATGGATCGCCAGTACGGTTTTACCGGTTCCAGCTCCACCGAGCACCCGTACGGGGCCGTTCCGGTCTCCACGGGCATACTTTCGTTGTGTGGGGTGAAGGAAAACCCGCCATTGGGCGAGGGGCGCATTGAGAATGGCCGCCATGGTTTCTTCTTCGTCAACGACCACGAAGCGGGCCTGCGATTCCGGTGTCGAGATGGCGGTCACGAAATCATTCGTGTCGACCGCAATATTCACCGGCGTCTCCCGTGATGCGAGGATCGAGGGGACCGAATCTCCGGCCATCACTAGAAAGAGTCCCTCATAACCTTCGACGGGCAGATACGGTTGCAACGCATCCAGGTCGGATTCCGAATAAATGCCCCGGACCCGGGGGATTTGTTCCGTGGGAACACCCAGGCTCAATAACTCGGAATCGCTTAACGGAGCGAAAAGAGGCTTCTGTGGAGCCGAGGGCAACGGATGGGGCGATTCCAACTCGCCGGTGGTGTCTTTAGTCTGCCAGTCTTTTTCTTTTGGAGGCTCGGGGATGGTTTCCGCCCGGTTTTCAACCGTGAACACCTGCATGGCACCCGTGACCGGGTTGATGGCGACCCTTCGATTTTCCGCCCACCGGTAGGCGTCGTCGTGGTGATCGACGTACATCAGGACATAGAGGCTGCCCTGTTCGGGCTTCAGGACAATGCCACGCCAATCCTGATCGATTCGAACCGAGCGCAGGTTTTTATCGCGGGCACCCCGGATGGTTTCATAATTGATTCCCTTCGAGGTCGGATCGCTTTGAAAGCGCAATGCCCACTTCAAAACCTTGGCCTGGATGTTGGACGGCAGTCGTGACAGGTTGGACAGGAAATCCTGAGCCAGGGCCACCTTGGGTTTTAGGTTCATTCCGATCCTTCTTTGGGTTGACCGCTCGCGTCGGTCGATTGTCTCAATTGCTCACTCAGGGTCTGCGGCCAATCTCCCTCAGCCACGACAATAGTCCATCCGTGGTTGCCCCAAATCGCCGCGAACTCGGTTTGATGCGTCAGCAGTAAGACCAGCTTGCGCGCAGTCCACGCCAATTCCGCTTCAGCCAATACCTTTTCGGCAACGGCAAACTCAAATCCAACCTCGTCGGGAACGGGTGCCCCTTCATCCCGCAGCCGCCGCAATCCGTCTGACAACGATTCAATCGTCTGGTCCAGGACAACATTCCAACCGGCCGCAAGAGCTTCCGATCCGCCGCCGCGTGCCGGGGTCATACCAGTCCGGATTTGAAGCGAGCCGTGGTCGTGGTTGTCCAGTCCTGCACGGGTGGCGAGAAGGATGCCCGGGAGCGTCTGAAAAACGTTGAACAGTCCCAGCCATCGACGCCACGCGTAATGGCGTTCCGACTCGGTGTGAAATGTCGATTCATCTAGGACGACAAATCCCGGGCTGGGGAGCAGTGGCGAATTGGGCATGGCAAACGCCGGTGGCCACCAATAGCGGATGAAAATTCCCGATTCATTGACATTGCCACTGGCAACGGACGGCAGGGGACGTTCACAGGGGAGCGGCTCCAGCCCCTGCCAGAACTGCGCCAGCTTTGCTCGGGCTGGTGCCTCCTCCGGCCTCTGGGGATGTGGTACCATACCGGCGGCCGTTACCCAGGCATGTCGACCCAGTTTCTCCGCATACGGATCGGCGTCAGGAGTGGGCGGACTGGCCAGCCAACGCAACAGGCCTGAAACGGCGTTCAGGGTCCATACCGTTCGGTCAAACATGCTGTTGAATTGGACGCGTAGGAGGCCGCTGGCCATCGCGGTCAATTCCGGCTCCAGGTCGCCCTCCACCTTTTCGTCGAGGGCCGCCTTCACATCCTCCCAGGTAATGGACCAAACCCAATACCGTCCGCTCGACACCAGACCGTTTCGCTTGGCCGCATCCTCGCGGGTGATCGCCTGATGATAATTCCACCCGTCACAGAAGACGGCGATGGGGCGGCGGGCAGATCGGCTTTGGGTTGGAGTCAGAACAAAATCCGGTCGGCAGCCGGTTGCCATTCCGTCCGAAGTTCCGATGTCGACCTGCGGTTCAATCCAATAACGCTGCTCACCGACTTCCAGCAAATAGCCGGACTTTCCGCGAATGATATCCTGAACCAGCGAGACGAACGGTAGGCCGCCCTTGCCCCCCAACCGGCGCAGGCTCTCAACAAACCGCGCCTCGAGTTCCGAATCGAAGTTCGGGTTAACGTAGATTTCCGCCACCGATTTGACTCGCTCCAGCTCGTCCAGGCTTCCCACCAATTGCTCCAGGATCGCCTGTGCCCGGTCGCGGGACACGTGTTCCATCGCGCGACCCAGCCGGTATTGGTAAACGCATCGGTAGCAGCCGTCCTTTTCTGGATCGGAATGGCACGAGCAACCGGCAAGGTGGGCCAGGGCCATCCGCAGCACCGCTGCGAGGGTCTTTGCCCCGTCCGACAGGAGTTCATGCAGGTACCCCGTGCCTCCGGGAACGGAATCATAGAGTAACACATAGTGACGGCTGGCGGCTCCGTCCTGTCCCGATTCCTCCTGCGTGATGATTCGCAAATGGTCCACTCTCCCGCCGAAGCGCCGTTTAAGACCGATCCGGACGGCGGCCATGAAGGATTGGACCGAGGCCTCATCTACACCGGACTTGGTATAGGGCATCAGTATCCGCAATGCTTCGGACGTGAACTCCCGATAGAGGTACAGGCATTCGATCAGATTTTCCGGCTCACCCGAATCGCGTTTGGCGCAGTCAAAGGCATGCATCTGAGGCAGCTTCTTTTCCCGGTCCGTTCGCGGCGGGCGCTGCACCTGGCCGCAATATCGGCAGACCCGGAAACCGGGACGCGGACGTTGCTGACCGGCGACGGCATAGGCTGCACCCGGTTTGGTCGGCTCACCAAAGTTGACATCCCGAAAGGTCACCCGGTCGATGAATTCAAAGCCAAAGGGTGTTTCATCCGACTTGAGCCGATAGGCCTCCTTGATCGAGCCAGGTTCAAAGTCGGTCATCATCTGCCGCACGTAAAACTTTGGCTCCCGGTCCTCCGCACTGTCGTCGATGCGGACCTCGGTATCATTGCTATTGGCAATGGCCTGCTTGAAGCGCAACAACTGCCGTTTTTGTGAAATGTCGGCCCACTTGGGATCACCGCATCGGGGACAGGCACCGTCGCTGTCCGCGTGCAGCGTGACGTTCCGCATGTGCTGACAGTTGGGGCACAGCCGCCATGTTTCCAAGGTCGACAACTCCATGTTGATCTGATCGACCTCCACCCGCCTTTGATTGGCGTAGAAGATGTTCTCTGGGGCGAATTCCGATAGGGCAGAATGGGCGGGGCGCTCGTACCGTTCCGCTGGAAGTGAGATATAGGCCCCGGCTTCATTCGGATCATCACTCGACCGCTTCCGCCAAAGCAAAGACTTCAATTCCACTCCGGCCTCGGGAAAGGCGTAGTTCGGAATAAGCCCGGCATCGGTCAGGGTTTCCAGCAGGTCTCTCTGATTGATCTCCTTGACCAGTTCCAGGGCCTTGTTGCGTTCGCGCTCCATCCGGGCGATCTCCTCCCGGGTCGCTTCATCCTGGGGCAGGGCCGACAGTTGTTTGATTCGGGCTTTGATTTCCGCACCCCGTTCGCTGTGGGACTTGCGCTCTTTCGCCAGCTCCTCCATCAGCTTGTGCAGCCGCATCTTGAGCGAGTCCCCATCGTTCGTCCCCTTCATGAATCCCTCCAGCCGTTGGGCCACCCGATCATCCAGATCAGTTCCGAGCAGGGACTGAAAGGCGGTCAACAAGCGGTCTTCATGGGCATGAAGGAAGTCGAGAAAGGTGTAGGGAAATCGCTTGAGGTCCTGACTGTCCCGGGCATTGAGCGCGTCCTGGGTCTTGTCGGGCAGGGCCGAGTCGGCGATACCTGAGCCGACCCATTCATCGAGACAAAAGGCAAACAACTGGCGGCGAAGGACCTCGGGGGCTTTTAAAAAGATTCCCGGGGAGATGACTTCACCCGCAAGCATCTCCTGGGTGTCTTCAAAAAAATATAGATCGTGAGGGCTGGCACCATCGGCCAGGGTGACGGTGAAGGCATTTCCGTCCCGACGCCCCGCCCGTCCGATGCGCTGGAGGTAGCTGGCCTGGTTGGGGGGCACCGAACAAAGCATCACCGATGAGAGGTCACCGATATCGACACCCATTTCGAGCGTGGGAGTGGCGGACAGCAGGTTTTCATACCACGGCGGTGGGTTTCGGGTCTTGAAGCGCAACTCGAGCGTCTCTCGTTGTTCTCGTTGCAGAAGGCCGGTGTGTTCAGCGGAAAAGACCCGTCGCAGATCGCCCCGGCTGAACTGCGTGGCCGACCACGTCACACTTTCCCCAAAGGTCGAATAATGCTCCTGAGGAGCCTGAAGACAGGGCATGCCGAGAAGTTGATCCGCCACCTCGGCGGGCACGGTCAGTCCCCGCTTGCCCTCGGTGGAAATCAACCGGGCGATGCGGGTTTCCAGAAGCAATTCGTTTGGATTCAGTCCGACCACCTCCGCAGTCCTGCCCGTCACCTGGATCAAGACCCCCACATCCACGAGGGCGCGGATGGCGGCCCGGCAGGCATCGAATTCAATGCCGTCAGGCAGCAGGCCATCGGCATTGAGCGTGGCCTCCAGCCAGTTCTGATAAAATGTCTTTCCCTTGGGATGGACCAGCACATCGAAGTGCTCCTGGGGACCGAGCGAAAGGAATCGGGGCTGGGCCGAGCGCGGTCCGAGCCCCGGCAACCACTCCTTGCGATTCGACCCCTTGGAAAAGGCAAAAATGTTGCCATCGACCATGAGCGCCGCCATTTCCGGATGGGCGACTGCCCCCCGCATTCTCAGGTGGCACGCGATTCCCCAGAGCCATTGCAGGACGGTCTGCTCGCGGACGTTTCGAAGGCCCAAGTGTTCCCGCAGAACCGGCAGCACGGCCGCTGCCGCGTCCGCCATGGATGAGATGCGTGGGGTCAGGACGGCTTTGCCGACCGTTTCCAGGTTGCGACCCCGTCGGCTCAGGTAGGTAAATTCGGCAAAGGCCTGCCATGCCAGGCGTTTGGCCACCCGCTCCGGAAGCCGACTTCCCGGAGGAAGCCGGTCTTCTGTCTGCAATCCCTCAGCCCAATCCCGCTGCCAGGTCATGTTGGGACCGATGAACTCCGACACAAACCGTTCCTCATCCATTTTCAGGTCCGATTCATGGTCCCGCCACAGTCCGGAGGCGGCTTCGAGAAACACCGGCCAGGGGCATTGGGGTTTGGCCACCCGGTCAATGATTTTGGCTAACCCTGTTCGCACCGTGTTTTGATAGGTGCGGGCGGTAAAGAACCCGGCCCGATGTGCTGCGTCTTGAACAGAATCCGAAAAGGCGATCAGCTTTTTGTCGTCATTGAAGGGGCTGGCCCAAGTCTGTTCGATCGTGACCGCTCCGAGGGTCGCATTCCGTGCGCCCAGCAGGATTTGGGCATGGGATGAGCCACAGGCCGGGCAGGTCGAGTCATGCCAGGAATGCACCACCCCATTGGCGCTTTTGCTGGTGCGAGTCGCAGTGACTTGAAACACATCAATGATCTCTCCCTGCCCACAGGCGGTACAGGTGGCGTTCCCGGATTGAAGCTGGCCACAGCTGGCGCAAAACCCTCGGGGAACCCCATCGCATTGAGGCCGCTTTAAACCGCCGGCGGCGTACAATCGGACCGTCTCTGGTTGCCCGGCAAACCACGTGTTATAGATTTCCTCCAAGATCGTTGAAACCTTGCTGCCCCCGGCGGGCAAACGGCTCAGCCAGCCGGTGGTGTGGCAGTCCGTGCATTGCACCAGCGGCAGATGAATTCGCCCGGAATCAGGATTGAGGTCCCGGTCGGATCGAAGGTCGATGTTTTCGGGGCGTTTCCGTACTGTGGCCACCATCCGGCGCAATTCCCGCAGCCAGAGTTGGATGCGAAGCGTGACCAGCGGACGGCCATCCGGGTCCCTCGCCCAGGCCACCAGTGCCAGCAAGGCATCCAGAACCAGCCCGATATGCGGACGGACGTTTTCTGGCAGTGGCCCCAGCATCTGCAGTTGCAGGTCGGTCACGCTCACGATCTGACCTTTGACCAGCTTGAGCAGGTTGATGAACAGCAGGTGCTTTCGCAGCAGGCTTCCCAATTCCGATCGCCAGGCAGTCTGGCCCACGTCGGCTGGCGGAGTTGCCCCGGGAAAAAACAGCGGAAACCAGGCCGAGATCGCTTCCTCTTGCGAGGAATACCGTTCGGGCTTCAGGCGGCTTTCAAAATCAGAACTCGCGTGAAGGACATGTTCAATGGTGCCGTCGCCCAGGAATTCAAGATCGGTCAGGCGGCTTTCCGTGACGACCGATTCCGGGGGGAAGTCTGCTCCGAAGACCTGTCGGGCATATTCGCGCAGCGAGTCCGTATTGGCATTGCCTCCGAGGGTGGCCGAGGTCCCCACATGGATGAGGTGTCCTTCAGGAACCTTCAGGCGGGATTTGAGCCGCCGCAGTAGCAGGGCCAGGTCGGTGCCCTGGGCACCGTCAAAGGTATGAAGCTCATCGACAACCACATAGCGAAGGGTTTTGGGCTGGTTTTTGCTCCACAGACGTCGGTCCCGGGGCCGGATCAGGAGGTAATCCAGCATCTTGTAGTTGGTGAGGAGAATATCCGGCGGGTCCTTTCGGAGGGTGTCCCGGTCGGTGATGACCTCGGTGGGAGTCATGGTCATCTGTCCCTTGCCGTCCTTGCCGGTCTTGCCGCCCACGAACAGCCCGACCCGCAATCCTTTGAAGCGGGGTGTTTTGGCGATGATCTGAGCGAAGCGGCGCGCCTGGTCGGAGGCCAGTGCATTCATCGGATAGATAACCAGCGCTTGGATGCCACCCTGGCCTTTCTCCCGTTCGCGCGCCACATGGTCGAGGACGGGATAAAGGAAGCACTCGGTCTTGCCGCTGCCGGTTCCGGTGGCTACCAGGGTGGCAGCCGCCAGTCGGTTGGTGGCGAGCCGTTGCCATGCGGTCTCCTGATGGACAAATCCGGGAAATTCCGTCTGGAACCCGGCGAAAAAGCCTCTTCCGTGGGTGCCGGTGCGAAAGGGCAGGCCGATTTGGACGTACGGCCCCTTCATCCATCGGGACTCGTTGTCCGTGAAACGCCGCATGACCCCGGCAAAGAGTGGGTCCGTCGGCTCAAAACCGGTGCGGAGGAATTGCTTCAGCCCGGTCTGGACTTCACGCGCGAGGAGGGAGGGGAGCATGAAGGTTCTTACAATTTAATGTACATCTTCTAGACTTTGGGGAGATATATCAACCACCCCATTGATGATGACTTGGGAACGAGGCGATTGTCCGCCCTGAAGTCCGTTCTCAATAAAAAGGTTAAGTGCCTCTTCGAATCTATCAACTATCAACTTGTCTTTTTGATCTAAGTGACCGCTTCTCAAATCCAGAATTCGCTGCTTGAGCTCCTCGATGGAGATCACCTCTTCAAGGTGACTTATATCATTCCCAAACAGGTTGTCGATAATTTTCTCTAAAACCTCGTGACTCTTAATCGGATTGATAGGAATCTGTCGGAATATTTGCAACAATCCGCGGTTTTGGGAAATAATCGCCCGTGTAACTGAAACGGCCTTTTCAGCATTAGCGGTGAAGTTCCTCCATGTCGTCAAAACGCGCCACAAGAGAGGAAGGTCAACAAGTAATCCCAACGCGTGCCTTGATTGAATTTCTTCTCCCCAACTCAGCACCAATCTGTCTCGACACTTACGCACATCCATATTGGGGTTGGTTGAAAAATCATACTCATCTAACCGTTCAATTAATATCATCGGGACGCAAATACCTTTGGTCCTTTTCACGGTTCTTCCGGTTTGTCAGTGGGAAGTTGGAGGGGTTAGGATGAGCGGTCAAGAGGTTTTAGGATGGATAGAAGGGGTCGAGCAGGCGGATGGAGAACAACGGAGGCCGCAGGGCGCCGCG
>CAITXU010000064.1 GCA_903896505.1 uncultured Verrucomicrobiota bacterium
AACAAATACTTTGGTACGGCGTGGCTCCGGCCGAGCCGCGGCGGTTCGAATGGCACCACTTCCGCGAAGGCGAAGCCAATAGGCCGTCCGCAGGACCGAGGCTCCCGCCGAGCCGCGGCGGTTCGAATAACACCCGTTTCGCAAAGGCGAAGCCAATAGGCCGTCAGCAGGACCGAGAACTCGGTTCTTCCTCTTCATCGTGATTTAATCGACCCTGTGCCAAGGTCCCCTTCAACGAATATCCAACGACACTCCATGAACTCCGTGAATGCCTCCTCCATCCTGACCGCATCGCATCGCCGCCAATTCCTTCGTCACATGGGATTGGGAGCTGCCCTGTTCACCATTCCAGGTGCTTTTGCGGAGCAGTTGCTACGGACTCCGGCCCAGACCGAAGGCCCATTCTATCCCGATCACCTGCCCCTCGATACCGACAATGACCTGTTGGTGCTCAACGACAGCCTGACTCCGGCCGTGGGCGAGGTCACCTACCTCAGCGGACGCATCCTGGGACCGGACGGTCAACCGGTTCGAAATGCGGTCGTGGAAATCTGGCAATGCGATCATTCCGGGGTCTATCTCCACAGCGGCAGCGACAATGCTCCCAAACGGGACAAGAACTTTCAGGGATTTGGACGCTTTGTCACCGGAAGTACGGGGGAATACCTCTTCCGAACCATCAAGCCGGTTCCCTACCCCGGTCGCACGCCCCATATCCATTTTAAGATCAAACGCACCGGTCACGAGTTGCTGACCACCCAGTGCTACATCAAGGGACATCCCGGAAACGAGCGGGACGGCATCTGGCGAGAGCTGGGAACTGCAGAGAAAAAAGCCGCAGTCACCATAGATTTTGGGCCGCTACCTGGAGCCAGGGCGGGTGAATTGGCGGCAAAATTTGACGTCATCCTGGGCGTCACTCCGGAAGGCTGAGCGAAGGGACGGTGGAGGCTCGTTTCAACTCTCTCCATTCGCGAGCCACCCTGCAGGGGAGATCGCCTGTCCACACGCCAGAAATCAGATATCCCGGTCTGTCGGCTGCGCTCGACCACGTCCCCAAGCGCTTCGGTTCACCCTTTGGCCCGGCAGACCTGGAGGTCTGCGAAACGGCAGCCCCTGGTAATGCAGCGAATCCTCATGCCCGAAAGGTGAGCCTTGGTCCTTTGAAGTCTGCCCCCGGAAGCTCCCGTCCGCACAAAGAGGTCCACTCAGTCGTGCCAGCACTCCACCCGCAGATGGGGTACCCGTTGAAATTCCCTAAGATTCCGCGTGACCAGAACGGCATCCAGTCGACGGGCCTGAGCGGCAATCATCGTGTCCAACGGGCCGATTCCCATCCCTCTCAATTCAAGATCATGACGAATAACGGCGTACTGTGCAGCGTCTTCTCTTGTGAAGGGTTCTACTGGTAGAGTTTCGATCAATTGCGATAGACGGATGCGAGCTTCTGCGCTGGTTCCCTTCGTGACACCGAATTGTCGTTCGGCCAATACAACCACTGAAATTCGGAGGTTACCGAATGCTTCCTGCATGCGCTGGATGAGATGGACCGGTTCTCCCCGCATGTAGGCCGACAGCGTATTGGTGTCGGGCAGGTATATCATTCGTCCCGGGGAAAATCGGGTTGTGAATGCTGTGGGACGTCCTCAATGGAAGGGCACGAGCCAGCAAGCGCGAAGAATGCTTGCCGTTTGGCTTCGTATGACGAATCCATCGACTCCAAAAGGACACCTCGCTCCGTGCGCGACACCCTGACTTCGCTACCTGAAAAGCGGAACTCGCGTGGCAGACGAACAGCTTGGGAACCTCCATGTTGGAACAACTTGGCAACGCCTCGCATATCTACCTGTAGATACAATCATCACCATCTGTTGTCAATTGGTGTTCCGTGTTCCCAACCAGTCAGCACGGTGGCGACCCCGACGTGACATTTTAATCGGCGCACCCACCAACGCATCTATTGACTGCCCGAGCCAGCTTGGAGTGGACCCGAAGGAACGATCACCGCATCCGGTTGGCGCTGAGTGGACGATTCTTTCCGAATCCCCTTCGACGTGCCACCATCGACCGGAATTTGTGATGTCTTGGGCGTTTTCCGTACGGCGACATTCTCCAGCACCGAATCCGAACGCTCACGTGACTTGTCGGCGACAGTGGCGGCCAGTCGGCTGAAACCGAGCGAATTCAACTGATTCATCACCTGGGGTGCCACGGTGGAGTCCAGTCCGCCGCTCAACGCAAATCGCTCAAACAGGTTGCCGCCGCTCACGCGATTGCCCCTCAAAAGCTCAGCCAGCCCCATGGCAAAGAAACCATAATCTCTAACGCTTTGATCATGGTCGTTTAACTCGCGGATGCGCACTCCGAGATTCGTCAATTCCGCGGAAAGGCGAGCATCGTACAGGACCCGGGCCCCTTCGAGGCACAATTCCGGTGAATAATTGAAGTCTGTCAGGAAGGAATCCAGCAATTCGGCCAATTGCTCATTTCGTCCCAAATCATGACATGCCTTCAATTGAAGGACCGCCTCAATGACCGTTTGCGGTGTTCCCACAATAGTCTCATAGACCGTTTTCGCCCGCTCAGCTTCACGGTTGGAGGCAAGTGAACGAACCAGGAGGAGATGGTCCGTCAGAGTGTCAGCGCCTGCTTTGGCCAAACGAGTGAGCGATTCCTCCAAGCCACCCGTGTCTTTGCGTGAATGGAAAACTCGGACGAGAATATGATTGGCTTCCAGGGCATGCACATTGGCTTCATCAGCGGCAAATTCCTTGAGTCGAGATAAAGAGGAAGCGGAACGGGTAGTGTTCGAGGACATCGCGTCCCATCCCCACCGATAGAGATTCGCCAGACTTTCGTCGTTCAGACCCGGCAATTTTCGATCCCACAGATGGTCAAACCGCTCCCGAAATCCACATTCAAAAAACGCCCGGTAAAGTTGGAGTCCCATTTCCAACGGCAATTCTTGAGTTTCCTCGGTAAATCGCTCTTTGATGGCCCGAACCACCCGGCGTTCGGTGGAGGCTCTCTGTCGGGATTCCTCGACTTCATCTCCCACCACATTGAGAACGAGCCGCCGTCCCCCCGAATACGCCAATCCAATCAAATCGGTATGGGCATAGAAGCGCGATACCAAGCCGACATCGGCCGGGGTTCGGTCCGCAAAACTCATGACCAGATCAGCCTGGGCGATTCCCAAACGAATCCATCCGGGATGGAATTGCCGTCCCTCGGCGAGCAGGCGGAGGAGATACCGACTTGACTCTCTATCATTGCGGTTGATTGAAAGCGACCGGAGAATCGAGGCGACCGCCTCATTTGTCCTTCCCGCCTGAATGTTCGATGCCGCCTGCCGCCGGTACCAGTTTGCCCGAAGAAGGCTGACCGCGCTGATTTTCGGAACGTCATCCACAATGGAAGACTCAGCCTGCGGAATCAGCCTGGCCGTCATGACCATCCCGAGGAATATGGCGAACAATCCCAGCAGGCATCCCCAGCGCAATCTCGGATCCTCTCGAAAGATATAAACCACCGAACTGACAAAGTAGGGGGTCCGTTCCCGCCATTCATCCTCCTCACCTCGGACCAACTTCGACTTCAACGCTCCCTCGCCACAGGGCTGGCTGGGGCAATATTCAGGGGTACAAGTAGTGAACTGCGCCTTTCGTTCCCATTCCTCACATTCGAAAACCGCCTTGCATTTAAGGCAATTATAACGTCGAATAATCATGGATTGGGTTTGTTCTTGGCGATGTGAAGTCCGGCTTGGGTTTCCGGATGTGAAATCAGCCGTTACTTCTCACACAATCCACCGGGATAGGAAAAGCGTCTAGGGAAAAGTGACACCTTTTCGACCTGCAAGTCACAAGATTGAAAAAACCTCGGTCGCAAACTGGTCCCAGGGAACAGGTTGACCGGAGTTTACCGCAGGAAACAGGTCACCCATTGGCCGCCATCCTGGCGAGGTCAGTAGCCGCCTGTTTAACGGTCTTGGCCACTGTTGCCGGTTGCTTGTTCCGGGCCGACTCAAGGGTCTTCAGCGCCTCCTGCATGCTCTGCGTAAACGGTTGATGCACATCCCTATCGAACTGATTGATGATGGTTTGGATCATCGACTGGGCCTCAAGCGGAAGGTCGTTGAAGGTCGTCATCGCCCCAAACGCCCGGTCCACATTCCCGCTGATTTCGTAAATGCCGTCGTACAACCGGCGCAACTGCTGGTCCATGTCCAACTGATCGATTCCGTCCGCCCAGGTCTCGTAATACGGGCGGTCTGCCATCACGTCGATGGTGTTGGCGCTCACCGAATCAATGATGATTCCTTTAAATTCATTAACGAAATCGGCGTACATTTTCCGGGTTTGCTCCAGGAAAAAGCTGGTCCCGGTGTCCACGATTTTCGCGAAGGCGCGTGCATCCCCCTCCAGCGCGTCTTTCCCGGATCGGCACCATTCCTCAATGGCTGCCAGGTTGTCCTGATAGAGCTGCTTTGCCTTGTCGTATCCGTTGCCTTCGACAAATTCCCGAGCCTCCTTGCGAGTGGTGGAATAAGTCATGATCACCGTCTGCCGTCCGCCCATCACCGCCCGGATTTCGCCGACCTTGTCATCCACGAGGGACTGAGCCACCGGCTGGAGCTTGACCGCCACCTTGGAGGCCGTCTTGGCGATTCCACCGAGCGGATTGTACGCATAGGAAAGGGCGTCGAAAATGAGTGAGGCCAGCGGGCCTCCCGGTTTGGTCAGGGCGTCAATCACCTTGCCGGCGGTGTCGGGGTCCAACCCCACCTGCTCGGCGGCGTCCTTGATGGAACTCTTGGTCTCGTCGATCTTCTTGAGGAAGGCATCCACCTTTTTGGGGTCTCCGCCCAACCGTTCGACGACCGACTTCAGGACATCCTTGTATTTATCGTTGATCCTTTTTTTGACGGTTTCAGGGAAAGCGGCGGCATTGACCAGTTCCCGTGCGGCTTTCACCGATTCGGGGGCCGCTTCTTCGAAGGCTGTCTTGACCGTCTCGCGCAGCTTGGCCGCGTAGTAACGTTCCTTTTGTAGCAGGTCTTTTTCGGTGTCCGCCAGGGTGGTCCACTTGGCCCGGTTGGACCGGGTAAACCACTCCATGTTATGGCTGAAGACCATCATGGCGTCGCGGGCCTCAATCGCCTTGGTCTTTGCCAGGCCGTCCCAGAACCGCTTCTCTTCGGAGCTGGCTATATCCCGGAATGCCTTCAATTCCGGTGGCACATCCTTGAGGTTGTTGAGAAGGTTCTGGAGTTGCTCCAACTGCGACTTGGACAGGCTGGCCAGCTTGTCATTGTAGTCCGAGGCCTTCGGATTATCTCCCGTATCTGCCAGGTAGGCTCCCAGAGATGTCAGACCGTCCTCCCGGGCCTTCGAAATGGCGTCCAGCTGGGTCCCAAGCGTCTGATAGAGTTCCGGCGTGATGGTTCCCTTGAGCAGGTCAAACCGCTGGCGCAGCTCCCGGGTGCGAAGTTCAAAGGCCATGACGATGAAGTCAGTTAGAGGGGTTGCAGGGAAGCGATGCGCCAGGCACCTCCATCGATGCGCTGCAGTCTCCAGTAACGACGGACCGTCACATCCATGAAGGAACGATATTCACCATCGACGATTCCAATGTGTTCGACTTCCACCAGGACTTCCTCGACGCGTGGAGCCCCGGGATACTCCTGCCCCGTGGTCACCAACCGTGGGTCATCCGTCCAAAGCACCCGGGCGTCGTACAGTCGACCGGCAAAGCTTGTTCGCGACCGACCAAAATCTTCCTCACTGGGTACCTGCATCAAGAAACAGACTTGGGGACTCCCGTCTGGATTATTGCGAAGCATCCAATCCGCGAACAATCCCTTCCAAAGGGTTAAATCGTCGTTCTTGACCGCCAGAATCATGGCTTCCACCACAGCGGCTGGTGAGGCCGTCGGCGAAGGAAGTTCTCCGTGGGCGGTCATAAGACCGGCCTCACCGGCAAATAGGGGTGCCGCCTCTCCACCCCGGACATCTACGAACAGGGAATCACCCACATTAGCGGCCAACAATTCCACCTGAAGCCCCCAGTGCCCAATATCATTCATCACCAATATCCGAGGGTCCGGGAGAATTCGTACCAGCAGGTTGTACCGCTCCTCAAGGCGAGCCGAAACCCGCCGCTGATAGCGCCGGACGGCTCTGAGCATCCGTTGCGCTCCCATACTTTCCATATCCAAAAAATACCATCCATCGGCATCGTTGCCGGCGGAGAAATAACCATGCCCGGCTTCCGATATCCACTGCCGGGTCCTCAGGTCAGAGAGAACCACGCAGCGTCCCGACACCTGCTTGAGCTGGCCATGAATGGGATGTTCGGCGGGGAACGTGGGCACGAGGTCCGCTGACGGGTTTGCCAGTGCCGCCTGCCAGTCTGCCTGCGCCGCCACGGCAATTTGCCGAACTCGAACCTCATCCTCCGTCCGGTAGGCAAGGTCGGCATCGGTCAACGAATAGAGGCGACCGTGCAGCCATTCCAAGGCGCAGGCGTAGTCCTCTGCCAATGCGGAAGAAAATGCCCCCGGATAATTCTTCACCAGAAAATCGACCCGTGGTTGATGTTCCAGCAACTGCTTGTATTCGAAACGGGTGGTCAAACCCGGTCGAATAGGACCAAAGCAAGCCACGGCACTGATTCGATCTTGAAGGCTCTCGAACCAGGAGGACCAACGCACACTAAAACCGTCCGACTGGTACGGCCCGGGACCATTTTCGAAGTCCACCGGTTGATTCGACTCATTCCGAAACGAGCGGTTGAAGCGAAGGGGAGCCTTTAATTTTTTCACCTCCCACCCCTGCCCCACGGCCTTTCGACGAATGGTCAACTCGACCGCGTCGCCTTCCGTCCGATGCGATGCGCGCCAACGGTCGGACTCCTGGTACTGACCGGGCAATTGAGGCTCCCACGCACCTGACCGGGTCCCGGGTGGTGGTGTCAGCGTCTGCCCTTCCAATTCAAGAACCTGATCGCCGGCCTTCAAACCCACCGCTCGGAATCCACTGTCGTAGGCCACCGACCGAACCACCAAATGGGGTGGTTGATCGCCGAGTCGGACTTCGGTGGCAAACCCGCAGACAGGATCGCTGCTAACGTAGACTTGGCCGGGCATTATAAGAGGACCTTATTTTTCGAACAATTCACGGTTCAAAAGAATTGTTCAATGTCCCGACAGCACCTACCGGTGGTGCGCCAGCAGCCAGGAGTAGAGTTCCGGTTCGTTATAAGCCTGGGTCCACGAGTCATGGTTGGCTTCCGGATAAACCGTCAATTTGACGGCGGCATTTCCAAGTTTCTCGTAGGCGGAAACCATGCGCTGGCTCTCCTCCAGAGGAACCACCGAGTCTTTGGCGCCGTGAAACGCCCAAATACCGAGCGTCTTCATGGCCTCGGCTTTTCTGCCACCGAGAATGATATCGATCCGCTCCCCGCCCCCGCATACAGGTGCGATGGCTGCAAACCGTTCCGGATAGTGCGCCGCCAGTGCCCAGGCTCCGTATCCTCCCATGCTTAACCCGGTCACGTATTCGCGGTGGGTATCGATTCGAACGGCTTTTTCCACTTCATCGAGAAGGGCCGCGAGCACGGCCGGTTCCCAACGTTGGTCCGGGGGACACTGCGGAGAGACGAGAACAAACGGAAAGGACTTCCCTTCGCGCGCCTGCTTGGGCGGTCCGTGGACAGCGACCAATTGCACATTGGTCCCGCGTTCTCCTGAGCCGTGCAAAAAGAGAACCAATGGAAAACGCCGCGTCGAATCATCGGCATATTCCCTGGGAATGGTGAGGAGGTACGAGAGACGGTTGGTTTGTGCACGAACACTCGAGAACGTGGCCGTGACCGTGGCTCCCGGCTGGAGGGCTGGTATTCCCGAAACCTGTCCCAGGACCACAGTGCCCACCAGCCATACCGAAAGGCTCAACATAGCGGAAAACAGTCGTCGCCTAGTCCAACAAACCGGGGTGTTCATGGTTCGAAGGTGCCATCCGAGAATGGATTTCGCCAAGTCCCGTTTTTGTTCGAATTTCTGCTCAGAAAACCACCTCCAACCTTGCATTCAAGAAAATCAGCCAAGGGGCGATGGTTTAGGACTAGGAATTCCTTGTGATTCCCGGTTGACATTCCCACGGGTTCGGTTGTCCTTGGAGAAAGAGCATTTTCACCCATGTTGACCATTCTAGGCCCTCGTTCGAGCGCGTGCGGATTCTGTGATGGAGTTTCGCGCCGCGGATTTTTGCGCATCGGTGCGCTAGGCCTTGGAGGATTGGCACTGCCGCGCCTGCTTCAAGCCGAAGCGGCGTCCGCACAGCTATCCGGCGAGTCGTCGGGAGGCAAACGTCATAAGGCAGTCATTATGGTCTTTCTGCCCGGTGGTCCGAGCCACCAGGACATGTTCGACCTGAAGCGGGACGCACCGGCGGAAATCCGGGGTGAATTCAATCCCATTGCCACCAACGTTCCCGGCATTCAAATTTGTGAGCATCTGCCGCGGCTCGCACGGGTCATGGACAAATGCACCCTCATCCGGTCGATGGTGGGTATGGAGGACCGCCATGAGGCATTCCAAACCTACACCGGTCGACTGAATCGAAATCAACCACCGGGCGGTTGGCCGTCCATGGGTGCCCTGCTGGCTCGGTTGCAGGGAGCGGGGGACCCCGCGGTTCCCGCCTCCATCGGACTGGCCCCCAAGATGGGGCACCCCGAATGGGCCGACAGCGGTCCCGCCGGCTATCTTGGAACGGCCTACGCTCCGTTCGAAATCAACAAGGGCGGCGGCAAGGACGACATGATCCTGAACGGCATTACCCTCGATCGCCTGTCAGACCGCCGAGCGTTGCTGAGCTCCCTCGACACCTTTCGGAGAACGGTGGACTCCAGTGGACAAATGGCCGGTCTGGACGCCTACACCCAGCAGGCCTTTGGAATCCTCACCTCCAGCCGACTGGTGGCAGCACTCGATATCCGAAACGAAGACCCAAAGGTCATCGAGCGCTATGGCAAGGGCGACCCTAAAAACCGTGACGACGGTGGGCCCAAGCTGATGGAACAATTCCTGATTGCGCGGCGCCTCGTGGAAGCCGGAGCCCGCTGTGTCACCCTCGCCTTCAGCCGATGGGACCACCATGGCGACAACTTCGGAGCCTTGCGCCAGGACCTTCCCCTCCTGGACCAGGGCTTGAGCGCCTTGATCACCGACCTTCATGAACGGGGCCTCGACCGGGATGTTTCGGTGATGGTTGCCGGTGAATTCGGTCGCAGTCCCACCATCAACAAGGACGCAGGACGGGACCACTGGCCTCGAGTCAGTTGCGCCCTCCTCGCCGGTGGCGGTTTGAAACATGGTCAGGTCATCGGCTCGACGGACCGGCTCGGAGGCGAGGCTGCTTCACGGCCCACCACGTTCGGTGAGGTCCACGCCACCCTCTATCATGCGCTTGGCCTGGATGTGAACAAGGTCACCGTGCCCGATTTGACCGGCCGACCCCAGTTCCTTGTCGACCCCGGGGTGCAACCGATGAAGGAACTGATTAGCTGACTTTTTTTCATGCTCACCATTCCCGGACCCTCACGCCGCTTCTGCGACGGATTGTCGCGCCGCAACTTTCTCCGAATCGGCGCACTCGGCATGGGAGGACTGGCACTCCCCGATCTTCTCCGGGCCGAATCCAGCTCAGGGCTTCGGTCCGGTCACAAGGCGGTGATCATGATTTATCTCCCAGGCGGACCGCCCCACCAGGACACGTTTGACCTGAAGCCGGATGCGCCGGCTGAAATCCGGGGCGAGTTCAAAGCCATCCCGACCACGTTGCCCGGATTTCAGATTTGCGAACACCTGCCCCGGTTGGCGAAGTGCGCCCAACAATACGCGGTGATCAGATCCATCAGCGACGCCGTGGATGATCACTCCGATTTCATGTGCCAGACTGGTCGGCGCAAGGGCAATCAGCCGCCGGGTGGCTGGCCCACGCTGGGCTCCTGTGTCTCCCGGGTCCTGGGTCCTTCCGACCCGGCCGTTCCCGCCTTCGTCGGACTTGAACCCCGGATGCAGCATCGTCCCTACAATGCCGCCACCGCCGGGTTCGCCGGGGTGTCCCACGACGCTTTCCGGCCGGCCGCCGACGCAAAGTCGGACATGGTGTTGAACGGGATCACCACCGAACGCCTGGCTGATCGGCGGGCCCTGCTGGCGTCGTTTGACCATTTCCGGCGGGAAATCGACTCCAGTGGGCTGATGACCGGCCTCGATGGCTTCAACCAGCAGGCGTTCGGGATGCTCACTTCCAGCCGGTTGCTGGAGGCGCTCAATGTGGAAAAAGAGTCCGCCGCTTTGAGGGAACGATACGGAAAAGGCGATGCTAAAGTGCATGGCGATGCCGCACCGATGCTCAATGAACAGTTCCTTGTTGCACGCCGTTTGGTTGAGGCAGGAGCCCGTTTTGTGACCGTCGCCTACGGATTCTGGGATTATCACGGCAACAATTTTGGCAATGCTCGAAATGACCTTCCGTTGCTGGATCAGGCGCTCAGCGCACTGATCGAAGACCTCCGAGATCGGGGCTTGGACCGCGATGTCAGCGTGGTCACCTGGGGGGAGTTCGGTCGGTCGCCGACCATCAACAAGGACGGCGGACGCGACCACTGGCCCCGGGCCAATTCAGCCGTCCTTGCCGGCGGTGGGATGAAAGTGGGTCAGGTGATCGGTGCCACGGATCGATTGGGCGGAGAGCCATCTGAACGCCCGGTTCAATTCGGCGAGGTGTTCGCCACTTTGTATAAGAATCTGGGAATTGACGTCAATCAGGTGACCATCCCCGATCTTACCGGTCGCCCGCAATTTCTGGTGCCGGATGGCTGTCAACCGATGAAGGAACTGGTGGGATGAAACCCGGAACCGACAGGAGGCCCTCTTTCACGGCCCGATGGACCATGGTCATCGGGATCCTTTGGATCGCGATTTCGTGGCGAATGGTGGGTGAATCCCTGGCCATCGAATTCCTGGAGGGGGCAACCAATCTGACCCTGATTTCACGGGATGCCCGCCAGCAGGTCCTCACGACTGCCGACGGCCAGCGGGATGTGACCCGAACCGTTCGGTGGAGCTCCAACCCGGAGGGCATCCTGCGGATTGATTCGACGGGACGCCTTTTCCCGTTGGCCAATGGTTCGACCGTTCTTCGGGCCACCACCACCAACGGAGCGACAGCGGAATTCCAGGTTCAGGTCACCCATGCGGAAGAGCCGGCCCCCATCCATTTCGCCAACCAGATTGTCCCCATCTTCACCAAGAACGGGTGCAACGGCGGCGGTTGTCACGGCAAAGCGGCCGGACAAAACGGCTTCCGGCTTTCCTTGCTGGGCTTTGAGCCGGAGGAAGATTACGAACATTTGGTCCGCGAGGCGCACGGACGCCGCCTGTTTCCGGCGGACCCTCCCCGGAGTCTGTTGATCACCAAAGGGACCGCGCAATTACCTCACGGTGGAGGCCGACGCCTTGAACCCGGCTCTGAAGACTATGACCGCTTGGTCCGCTGGGTGGCGCAGGGGATGCCAATGGGAAGCCCCAATGCACCCACCGTGACCGAGGTGAAAGTGTTTCCCACCGCCCGCACCCTCGCCCTGGATAGTGAACAGCAACTGGTGGTCACCGCTCTTTATTCCGACGGTTCCACTGAAGACGTCACCCGAAGCGCATTGTTTGAGGCCAACGACAAGGACATGGCAGCGACCGATGCCAATGGGCGGGTCAAGGTCTTCAATCAACCCGGCGAAGTGGCCGTGATGGTCCGTTACCAAGGCAAGGTGGCCACCTTTCGCGCCACCGTTCCGCTGGGGGCACCTGTTGAATCACTGCCTCCAGCCAGAAACTTTGTGGACGAACTGGTCTTCAAACAACTTCGCAAAGTCGGCATGCCCCCAAGCCCGGTGGCCGATGACGCCACGTTTCTCCGACGTGTCACGCTCGACATCGCAGGACGCCTTCCAACCCCGTCCGAAGTTCGGGAATTTTCCGCCAGTGCCGATGCGCATCGACGCGACCTCGTCATCGAGCGCCTCCTGGATTCCACGGACTACGCGGATTATTTCGCCAACAAATGGGCCGCATTGCTGCGAAATCGGCGGACCGATGCCAATCAAGCCCGGGCCACCTACGCCTTTCATGGGTGGATTCGGGATAGTCTCGCTTCCAATAAGCCGTACGACCAAATGGTCCGGGAGATCCTGACGGCCTCCGGCGATGTTTCAGAAAATCCGCCGGTCGCATGGTATCGTCAGGTGAGGTCTATGCAGACCCAACTGGAAGACGTCTCTCAACTCTTTCTCGGTCAGCGGATGCAGTGCGCCCAGTGCCATCATCATCCATACGAGAAATGGAGTCAGGCCGATTACTGGAGCTTCGGAGCAGCGTTCTCCCAGGTTTCCTACAAACCGGGAGCCCAACCCGGTGAGGACATCATCGTCCATCGGCGCGGGGATGCCCAGGCCACCAATAAAAAGAACGGACAGAGCGTCAAACCAAAGGCCCTGGCGGAACCGGCGTTCAAGTTGAAGCCGGATGATGATCCTCGGGAGTTCCTGGCCGACTGGATGACCTCCCCCAAGAATCCGTGGTTTGCCAAAGCCCTGGTCAATCGCTACTGGAAACACTTCTTTGGACGGGGTCTCGTCGATCCGGAGGACGACATGCGGGACACCAATCCCCCCATCAATCCCGAACTCTTGGACGCTTTGGCGGCAAATTTCTCCTCCGGCGGTTTTGATCTAAAAGCCCTGGTTCGGACCATCACCCAGAGTACCACCTACCAGTTGAGTTCGGAACCCAACGCTTTCAACGCAAAGGACCGACACCACTTTTCGCGCTTCTATCCGCGTCGACTCCCGGCCGAAGTTCTCTATGATTCGGTCAATGGAATGACTGGCAGTCAGAGCCAGTTTGATGGGTTGCCCGAGGGAACCCGGGCTGTTTGCCTGCCGGACAATAGCTTCAACGCCAACAGTTACTTCCTCACCGTCTTCGGTCGACCTGAAGGCAGCAGCGCCTGCGAGTGTGAGCGAAGCATGGGTGCCTCGCTGAGCCAGAGTCTTCACCTGCTCAATTCCAAGGACATCCAAACCAAACTGGGAGCGGATCAGTCGAGGGCGGCCCGGATCGCTTCCGATTCGCGAACGGATGACGTCAAACTGCTGGACCTCTATCAGATGGCATTTGCCCGATCTCCCGATTCCGCCGAAGTGACTGTTTTCAAGGATTACCTGGCACACCGGGTGGGTGCAGCGAAGGAGGGTAAAGACACAGCCGAAACGGAGGCCAATCGATCCAAAGCGCGACGTGAAGCGTGGGAGGATACGATCTGGGCCCTGCTCAATTCCAAAGAGTTTCTTTTCAATCATTGACCGATGCGGACAGCCTTTCTGGGTGTCATCCTCGCTGCAGCCTTGCTTCCTCTGGGAACTGCCGCGGCCGACCTGCCTCTGGCGCGGCTCCTATGGATCTTTCCAACCGGGGCAACCATCGGAACCACGAATGAGGTCACTGTTTCCGGCACCGATTTGGACGAACCCATCGCCCTCCGTTTCTCCGACCCCCGGGTGACGGCCAGTCCCAAGGCAGGCTCTCCCAATCAATTCCAGGTGGTTGTCCCGTCGGACGCATCGGAAGGGTTTCTGGACGTCAGGTTCCTCGGCCGGTTCGGCCTTTCCAACCCGCGCACCTTTTCCATTCATCGAGACCCCGTTCTGGTGGTTCCCGCCACCAACTCGTCCCGAACTTCTGCCATTGCGGTGGCACTCCATCAAACGGTTTGTGCCCGCTCCCAGGCGAATGCCGCCTCCTGGTTTCAGTTCGATGCCTCCGCCGGTGAACGCCTCCTGTTGGAGGTCCACGACCGGGACCTAGATTCCAGGTTCGTACCGGACCTTGCCGTCTTCTCACTCGACGGTCGTGAACTGGCCCGGGTCCGGCGACATTCCCTTTTGGACTTTAAGGCACCGGCACAGGGCCGTTTCCTGATCCAAGTCAATGAAAACCTGTTTCGCGGAGGGGACGAGCACTTCTATGAGCTCACCCTGCACCATGGACCCTGGCTCGACTTTGCCGTTCCCAATGTCTTAACCCGGGGAATCACCAATCGCGTCCGGCTGTTTGGCCGGGAATTGCCGGGAGGCACTCCCTCCGGTTTGAAGGCCTCCGATGGCGTTCCATTGGAACAGTACGATCTGGACCTCATTTCCTCGGAACAGGATTCCGTTTCTTTGGATGCGGCCCGGGCCTTCCGTCGGCCCGCATCCGCCGCCATTGCCGGAGAGGTATTCCTCTGGCGTTGGCAGAGTCCGTCCAACCCGGCGGTCCGCTCCAATCCCCTGCTTTTTACCCGAACCGATCTGCCGGTGATCGTTTCGTCTGGGTCCGAACCGGCTGAAGTCACGCCCCCGTGTGAAGTTTCGGGCATCTTCCCGTCGCGCGGACATCTTGCGGGAGCCCGCTTCAAGGCGAACAAAGGGGATGTCCTCTGGTTCGAGGTCTATGCGGACCGATTGGGTCAACCGTGCGACCCGCACGGTTTGATACAACGCGAGCAACCGGCGAAAGAGCCGACCGGGCAACCGCAATATTCCGACCTGACGGAATTCGGCGATACCGACCTCAACCTGGGGGATAGAGAGTTTAACACCGCCCATCGTGATGCGGCGTTGCGATGGGAAGCACCGGAAACAGGCACCTATCGGGTCCTGGTTCGCGACCTCTTCCGCCCGGGCAATTCGCAGGCCCACCTTCCCTTCCGCCTCAGTCTTCGTCGCGAAGCCCCTGATTTTCAATTGATCGCTCTGGCGACTCCACCTCCACGGGTCGGAGATGATCGCTCCATCCAGGTCAATCCGTTGACCTTGCGGCGAGGCCAGACGACCGCCCTCAAGGTGGCCGCTCTTCGTCGGGATGGTTTTGGAGGAGACATCGATTTGTCCGTATCCGGCCTTCCTACGGGGGTCACCAACTGGCCCGCCAAGATTCGAGCCGGGGAAAACACGGCGGCACTGCTGTTGACGGCCTCAGCCGAGGCCAGTGGCATTGGATTTCTGAAGGTGGAGGGCCACGGAAAGGTCGGCGAGCACGCCTTGAATCACACCGCTATATCGGGGTCGGTCGTCTGGAGGGTGCCGGATTTCAACAATCAAAATGCCAGCAGTCGCTTTCATCGTGAGACGATGGTTTCCGTCATCGATGCCGAGTCGGCTCCGGTCGCCGTCCATCTCTCCGAAAATCGTCCCATCGATGCCGCCGCCGATGGAAAGTTTACCATCGCGGTGGATGTGATCCGAAAAGGTGATTTCACAGGCGCTTTCAACCTCAAACTCACAGGCGTTCCGGGTATTGAAAAGGCGAAGGAATTCAACATTCCCGACAAGGCGACACATGCCACCATGGAGTGGAATGCCACGGAACTGGCCATTCCGCCAGGAACAAGCCTGCTTTGGTTAGCCGGTACGGTGGCAGGAAAATATCGAAATAATCCGGAAGCGCTGGCAGCCGCCGAACAGGAACTGAAGGCGGCAGACCAGGCTCTGGCTTCCGCGACAGCCGAAGGCAAGGCCAAGGCGGAAGAACGTCGCAAAGCGGCCGAGGAAAAGCGCAAGGTGGCCGAAGAAAAAGCCAAACCGCAGGATGTGAACATCGCCGTCTGGTCGGAACCGTTTGTCCTTTCGGTACCCGTCAAACCGGCAGAGGCCAAAAAATGATTCGCTCCTCCCCATCTTCCGTTCTTTTCGGATTTCATTTCGGTTCGCTCCGGCGCATGGCATGGATGATCCTTGGTGCGGCCTTGTTCCCAGCCCTCGGCGCGCCGCCCATCCCGATTTCCATCAGCGTCCTCACGCGGACCAATGACGTCAGCTTTCGAAGGGAAATCCTTCCGCTCCTGCAGGCGAACTGCCTGCCCTGTCACAATCAGACGCGTGCCAAGGCGAACCTGAACCTCGAAACGCCCTCAACCATGGTGCGCGGCGGCGATTCCGGCACCGCCTTGACTCCGGGAAAGCCCGCCGAAAGCCTTCTGCTTCGGACGGCGGCTCACCAGGTCGAGGACCTCGTGATGCCCCCCGCCGAAAACAAGGCCAACGCTCGAAATCTCACGCCTGAGGAATTGGGCCTGATCTCCCTCTGGATCAGCCAGGGCGGACATGCGGATGGCGGTGAGGTGGACACTCCCGCCTGGAAGCCCATTGCCACCCAATGGCTGTCGAGTTTTGCCGTTGCCCTATCCCCCTCGGGCCACTCCGTGGCCGTGGCACGAGCCAATCGAATCTATCTTCACGATCTGCAAACCGGTAAACGGTTGAGCCGACTTCAGGACCCGTCTCTGGACGGAGCCGCACAACGAGATCTCGTCGGTTCGCTCGCCTTCAGCCCCGACGAATCTCGAATCGCCGCCGGTGGCTTTCGCGAAGTTCGCCTCTGGAAACGACAACCGGCCAGCATTTCGGGCACGACGTTTTCCTGGACCAATGGAAGCTCGGTGGCGGCGTGGTTTGCCCCCGACTATTCCCGAATGGCCCGACTCACGGCTGCGGGCCATATCGAGGTTCGAGCCCAGGGAAAGTCCGAACCACTGATCGATTGGGCGCTACCGACCGGTGCGGAGCCTGCCTCGGTTCGACTGGCATGGACGCCGGATAGCCGCTGCCTGGCATTGTCTTTCGGAACCGGCACCCTCCAGTTGCTTTCTTCAGAGACCAATCTGGTCGGTACGAACCTCGTTGTCGGTACTCCGGTGACATCTCTGGCCTGGTGGGACGAGGGACGGCAATTGGCCGTGGCCCTTTCGGGCACCAACACCCTGCACCGATTTCGACGCGTCGGCCCACCCGAAGCTCCCGCTCTGGAGCCTGCGGGCGAATTCAGTGGCAGCCCCGAACTGTTCACCACAGTCGTAGCCGCCCCCGGCAAGGACGGATCGGTGATCGCATCGGGTCCGGGGGGAACGGTACGGCGTTGGCCGAGCGATCCGGCAGGTCCCTCGCAAGACATTCGGGTGGAGGGCCTGGTGCTTCGTTTGGAAACGGGACGGACGAATCTTCAGGTGGCGGTGGCCCTCGCCAACGGCGGCATGCAACTGCTGACGTTCGGCGATAAATCAACCCATTCACCCCGGTTGAGCCTGGATTCGACCCCGCTGGTGCTCCTGACCAATGCCGATTTTGAACTCTCGCTCTCCCGTCTCGAACAAGCCCGGGCCAATGGCCTTAAGAATGAAGCCGAAGCGGCACGGAAGGCCGCGGAAGAAGCCCTGACGAAGGCCAAAGAAAAACGGGAGGGCCACTCAAAAACCGTGGCCGACCTGGAAAAGGAACTGGCCCATCAGCACGAGTTGGAAGCTGCCGCCACTCGTGAACGAGATGAACTTGCCGCCGAGTTGGATCGCACGGCAAAGGCGTTTGCTGCCGCTGATGCCGCCCGGCAGGAGGGCATCGCCACCGCCCGTCAGATGGCAGAGCAGGATGCGACGCTCCGCGCCGAGGCCGCCATCGCCACGCGACTCAAAACGGAACTCGAGCGCCTCGTCGCCGGACTTCCGTCGGGAGAAACCAACCCGGCTTACGGACGAATCCGGGAAGCCCTGGCTCTGGCCGCCACCGCTTCCGAAGCCGCTGAATACAAGTCCGCCGACAGCCGCAACCAGGTGATCAAGAGCGTCGAAGAATCTTCAGGAAAGGCCTTCACTGCCGGTCAGCGAAAAGCCGAGGCTGACCGGGCACAAGCCGACCTGCCACCGCGCAAAAAGCAGGCGGAGGAACGTTTGGCGGCCGCTCAAAAAGCCATCACCGACCAGACCATGCCGCTGGCCAAGGCCAAAATCGCCCTCGATGGCAGCACACAGGATGTGGCCCTGGCGGAAAAGAATTTGAGCAAGGCCTCCAACGCCCTTGCGGAAGCCGGGGCCGCCGAGGAAGCCGCCAAATCCCGAATTCAAGAAGCGGAACGCCGCCTGGCATCTGCCAATACCGAAATGCAACGAGCGACTGCACGGGTGGCCCAAGCCCTGGCCATTTCCGCCTCCAATTCGGAGCTGCTGGCGATCGATGAGCAGGGACATGCCCTTTGTTTTTCGGAAGCCGGACGATCACTCGGCGCTCCCGTCAATTTGGGGAACACCCACATCCTGGCTACCGCCAGCCCGACGGACCACGGATTCCTCATCGCCCTTCCCGACTCTGTCGTCCGCCTCGACACCCAACAGGTCTGGGCCCTGGAACGAACCCTGGGTGGGTCGGATGCCTCCGGAGCACTAGGACCCTTTGTAGATCGAATCAACGCGGTCGCCTTCAGCCCCGATGGGCAACTGCTGGCAACCGGCGGAGGCGACCCGTCCCGTGCCGGAGAATTAAAGCTTTGGAAAGTCTCGGATGGTTCCCTCGTGCGAGACTTCGGAGCCCTCCACAGCGACTGCGTCACCTCCATTGCCTTTTCCCCGCGAGGCGAATGGTTGGCCACAGGTGGTGCGGACCGCTTTGGGCGCATCACGCCGGTGCAAGGCGACGGTCCGCGCCTGACGTTGGAGGGACACACCCATCACGTGATCGGCGTGGCCTGGCTCGCGGACGGAAGTACACTCGCCACTGCGGGAGCTGAAGGTGTGGTCAAACTCTGGGACCCGAAAACGGGTGAACGCCGGGGAAATGTCGATGGCTTTGGAAAGGAAGTCGTTGGACTTCATCCGGTGGGATTGACCCCCAATTTTGTCGCCATGGGCGCGAATGGCCACGGACGCATCGTCAAATCCAACGGGGAAAAGCTCCGGGACCTGAATGCCGCTCCCGAATACCTGCAAACCGTGGCCGTCACCCGCGATGGCCAATGGGCAGTCGGTGCCGACGACCATGGAATCGTCAGTGTGTGGAACCTCACCACCGGGGAAATTCACCGGGAAGTCTCGGCCAATGGAGCACCGGAGGGCTTGTAGAAAACAGCAACCCCGTCGGCCCCTTCCACCGTCATGTACCTCTCCGACCTGGCTTCCACGACCTTCTCCGCCCTGCCCCGGCACACCCCGATCGTTTTCCCAATTGCCGCCCTCGAACAGCATGGCCCGCATCTGCCGCTCTTCACCGATAGCCTGCTGACCGGTGAAATTGTCCGGCGCTCTGAACTTTGCCTGACCGATCGGGTCGTCTTTGCCCCGGTGCTATGGTTCGGCAATTCCGACCATCACCTCGATTTTGCAGGCACCCTTTCAGCCCCACCTCGAACCTATCTCGATACCCTGTTGGGATTGGCTGAGAATGTCCTGAGCCATGGATTCCGACGCATCGTTTTTCTCAATGGTCACGGTGGCAACGACGTTCCCGGACGCCAGGCCCTGTTCGAATTGCGGCAGCGGCATCGAGACCGAAACGATCTCCTGCTCCTGATGGCCACCTATTGGCATCTGGCCGATCCTCGTCAATCTCCGGCTCCCCAGCTCCTCCAATCGGAAATGGGCCACGCCTGTGAATGGGAGACCTCGATGATCCTTCGCCTGGCACCGCACCTGGTCGGGCCCCACACCCACCTGCCCGACACAACGGATGCCACCCCGTTTCAACCGGCATTTCGGGCGTGGACCACCCTGGAACGTTCCCGCGACGGCTATATCGGCCGACCTGCTGCCGCGACAGCGGAAAAAGGGGAGCATTTGTTTTCGGTCTTTAGTGCCGCCACAGTCCAGCTGCTGGAACGGGTCGTCGCGCGGGACGGGATTTCCTGGAACGAATAGCCCGCCGATGACCGGACCATCGACAACTCATCCACGGTCCGGGTCCTGGAAATGGAAGGTCTGCGCGCTGTTGCTGCTGGCGTCCGCCATCAACTACATGGACCGACAGACTCTGGCGGGAGCGTCCGTCCGCATCAGTCGGGAATTTGGCCTGACCCAGACCCGATACGGAGAAATCGAGGCCGCCTTTGGATATGCATTTGCCGCCGGTTCCATCGTCTTTGGTTGGATGGCCGACCGGTTCGATGTCCGCTGGGTTTACGCCGCCGTCCTCGCTCTCTGGTCGGTTGCGGGTATCATGACCGGCTGGGCGTCCGACCATTCGCAGCTTCTTCTCTGCCGGGCAGCCCTCGGATTCTTTGAAGCCGGCCATTGGCCCTGCGCCGTTCGCACCACACGGCTCATTCTTGCCGACCGGGAGAGATCGCTCGGCAATGGTCTTTTGCAGGGCGGGGCAACGTTCGGAGCCATCATCACCCCCCTGATGCTGCCCCTGATGATGGGACCAGACGTCGGCGGATGGCGGCCTCCTTTCCAATGGATCGGCCTTGCAGGCCTGGCGTGGCTCCTTCCTTGGCTGATACTGGTCCGCCGGGGAGATCTGCCGCCAACTGGGAATTTTCATAAGAATCCCACGGCTTCGCGAACGGAGTTTCTTCGTCTGGTATTCAGTCGGCGCATGCTGGCGATCCTGATGATGATTTCCTGCATCAACACCACCTGGCAGGTCCTCCGTGCCTGGCTGCCCAAGTTTCTGCAGGAAGGTCGGGGACTTTCCGAAGGGTTCGCGCTCCGGTTCAATTCCCTCTGGTTCCTGGCAGCCGATGTCGGCTGTCTGGCTGCCGGCAGCACCGCCGTCTGGTTGGTCTCGGGAAAACGCTCGCCAGCCAAAGCCAGATGCCTGGTTTTTCTGATTTGCGGACTTCTTTCAGCCACGGCACTCCTCCTCCCCTGGATGACCAACGGCCCGGGGATGCTGGCTGTGTTGCTACTGGTGGCAGCGGGGAGCCTGGGTGTCTTTCCGCTTTATCACACCGCCACCCAGAGTCTCTCCGGAGCACACCAGGGAAAAATCACCGGCCTTGCCGGAGTGGCGGCCTGGATCCTCCCGGCCCAGGCGCAACACCTGTTTGGAGTCCTCGCCGACCGGACGCAATCCATGGACGTCGGATTGGCTTTGGCCGGAATTCTCCCCCTCTTTGCGCTCGTTCCCTTCTGGTTTGTTGAAAACACCCGCGCGACTCCTCCATCCTCTCCCGTATCCCCATGAACTCCGGTTTGTCCCGTCGTCAGTTCCTCGCCACAGGGTCCCTCGGTGTGGCCGCAGCCACGCTTCCCGCGTGGGCACGCCCCACCTCGCGCCCCAAGATTGCCCTGATCGCCACCGAGGTCCGCCTCCATTCCCACGCCCAACATTTCATTGACCGCTTCCTGACCGGTTACGGTTGGGCAGGCGGCTGGCGAAAGCCGGAGGTCGATCTGGTGTCCCTGTATGTCGACCAATTTCCCGAAAAAGACCTCGCCCGAGCCACGGCGGCCCGCCATCAGGTCCCCATTTATTCGACAATCGGCGAAGCCCTGACCCTCGGAGGCTCCCGGTTGGCCGTCGATGGAGTGGTCATCATCGGAGAACACGGGACCTATCCCAAGAATGACCTCGGACAGACGCTTTACCCACGCTATCGCTTCTTCAAACAGGTCATCCAGGTTTTCGAGGCCAGCGGGCGGAGCGTGCCGGTGTTCAACGACAAACACCTTTCGACCGAATGGGCACAGTGCGTGGAGATGGTCCAGGACTCCCGTCGTCTACGATTTCCATTCCTGGCGGGCTCCTCCCTGCCGGTTACCCGGCGAATGCCGGCGCTGGACATACCCCATGGAACTCCGCTGATCGCCAGCGTTGCTGTCGGCTACGGGGCAATGGACAGCTACGATTTCCACGGTCTGGAAACCGCCCAGTGCATGTCCGAACGACGCCGGGGCGGCGAGGTCGGAATCCAAAAGGTCCTGGCACTCAAGGGCTCGGCCATGTGGGATCAAGCAGCCAAAAATCCGGCGACCTGCCGATTGCTTGAGTCCGCTCTCAGCCGGAGCCACAACCTACCGGTGACGGATGGGTTCGTTACCGCACCCGTCACCTTCGATTGGGCGCGTTCAGTTTTTCCCGAGGGTTGGGCCTATTTCATCGAGCATCTCGATGGATTCAAAACCACCCTGTTCATGGTCGATGTCCGGGATTTCAATTACGCCGGGTTGAACGCCCGCACCGGAGAAATCCTGTCGTGCCAGATGTACCTGCCCATGCCGACCCACGGCTCCAGTACCGCTGATTTTTTCAATCCCCTCATCCATCATATTGAGCGCATGATCCTCGACCATCGGGTCCCCTACCCGGTCGAAAGGACTCTGTTGACCTCAGGCATGACCATGGCCGGGGTCCAATCGCTCCATCGCGGCACCGAGGTGGCGACTCCGGAAATGACCGTCCGCTACTCTCCGCCGCACGAATCAACCTTTTGGCGGGATTAACTGCTCCTTGTGGTGCTCACCACCACGGACCATCTTCGCTCTGCCGCATCGTGTGCGGCCCGAACTATATGTGGAATGAACGTTACGCCCAGGAAGGCTTTACCTACGGAACCGAGCCCAATGGGTTTCTCCGGGAAAACGCCCACCGTCTGGTCGGTCCCGTCCTGAGTCTGGCCGAGGGCGAAGGGCGGAATGCCGTTTACCTGGCCAGCCTCGGGCTGGAGGTTCTGGGCATCGATGCATCGGAAGTCGGACTGAACAAGGCCCAGACTCTGGCCGCACAGCGAGGCGTCAAACTCCGGACCCAGGTGGTGGATTTGGCGAACTATACCCCACCCGCGGGCATCTTTGCGTCCGTGGTCTCCATTTTCTGCCACCTGCCCAAATCCGTTCGTCGTCCATTGCATGCCCGCTTGGCGGAGAACTTGAAACCAGGTGGAGTGATCCTTCTCGAAGCCTATACTCCCGAACAAACCCGACGCAGCACAGGAGGACCTCGGGAGCCGGAAATCTGTCCCACGGCCGAAGACCTTCGAGGTGAGTTCCCCGGCTTCGACATGGCGTTCCTTCGCGAAACGGAACGAGACGTCGTCGAAGGCCGTTTCCATACCGGCCTTGCAATCGTGGTTCAACTGATCGCCCGAAAACCAAACTGAACCAGGATGCCTTCCAAATAACAGCCCTCCAACCGACCAATCCAAGTACAACCTACTGAATCAGAGCCACATCGGTAGGGCAACCCAGCAATCCATCGGAGGGACGCGCTCCTGCAAGTCCCCAATCATTGCGGGGATCACGTCCTCTCCCGCTATAAAGGCACCTCGGTATCCCATCTACAGAGAGGTCAGAGCGGCGGGACGCCGCTGCCACAATGACGCCCCTTCCGCAGAGGCGAAGCCCATAGGCCGTCCGCAGGACCCTCAGGTCTGAAGGCGCTCGCGGGCAGCCCGACGCCGCGCTGACATGCGCTTGACCAATTCATCGGCGATCACCCCGGTCAGGATCACGGTGCCGATGATCGCAAATTCCAGGTGCGTGGGTATGCCAAGAATATTAATGGCATTGTACAAGACCCGCATCACGGCCGTACCGATGATGACCCCGGTGATGGTTCCCTCGCCGCCCCGAAGACTGCATCCCCCCAATACCGCAGCGGCAATGGCATACAACTCGTAAAACTCACCAAGGCCGGAAGGTTGAATGGAGTTGAGGTCCAGCGAAAACAAAATACCCCCGAGTCCGGCCAACCCCGAGCAAATCACATACGCGGTGATTTTAAGGGCATCCGTCCGAATACCGCTGAATCGGGCTGCGGTTTCGTTCCGTCCCAACGCCAGAAGGTGACGTCCGGCGACCGTGTGATTGAGGAAAACACCCGCCAACAAGGCAACCGCCACAAGGATGAAGAGCGGCACGGGAATCGCAAAGGTCGAGGAAAGCGGGATACGCCCTGTGGCCATCTGCCGGAGTCCATCATGCAGGTTTCCAAATCCCTGGCTCTGGTCATCCGTGATGTATCGGGCCAGTCCACGGTAAAGAAGCAGACCGCACAGCGTGACAATGAATGGCTGCAACCGAACCTTGGTAATGAGCCATCCGTGCGCGAGGCCAATCGCCAGGCTCATCGCCAAAACAACAACCACCGTTGTGCCTTCACCCCAGCTTCTCCGGGTTAACAACGACGCCATCAGCGAACCCACCAGACCGATGACCGAGCCAATGGAGAGGTCGATTCCTCCGGTGATGATGACAAAGGCCGCCCCGATGCTGATGATCCCAAACAGGGCCGTCCAACGAATCAGGTTCTGGAGGTTGTAGGCACTGACAAACTGGGGGTTGATGAAGGCTGTCAGGACAAAGACCGCGATAAACAGCCCGAAGATTCCAATCAGCTTTTTCATTTGATTCCTATTCGGTCCCGCCCGTGGCCAGATGCATGACGGACTCCTCACTCAATTGGTCGCGTTTCAGTTCCCCGGCCAGCCGCCCCTCGTGCATCACCAGGGTGCGATCACTCAATCGGAGAATTTCCTCGAGCTCACTGCTCACAAATAAAATGGCCACGCCTCTCTGCGAGAGGTTCTCCAACAATCGATAGATTTCCTCCTTGGCCCCGACGTCCACTCCCCGCGTCGGTTCATCCAGTAATAAAACCGACGGGTTCAACGCCAACCATT
>CAITXU010000065.1 GCA_903896505.1 uncultured Verrucomicrobiota bacterium
ATGGGGCGTAAAGGGGTGGTGGCCCACGATGTTGTAACCACCTGGGTGGTGGTGGGGGATGGGGTGGGGGGAGAGTGCCCTGAACTTGCTCCCGGCGAACGATTTAGCTACAACAGTCGTCATGCTATTGGAACCCCGACCGCCGAGGTCCATGGGTCCTTTTGGGGGTTCGATTCGGAGCAACGACGGGTGTTTGTCCGAATCCCGCGATTTCAACTCGAGGTGCCGCCATCCGACGACGTTTCCTGAGCGTTCGCAAGCGAACTGCAAAAAACGTCGTCAAAATGTTTGACCAACGCCGCTTCTATTGATAACTCTTCCAGCCCTTTTTGTTGGGAACTGATGAAGACCTTTTTGCCGAAAGTCGATGTGCAGCGGAGGAAGTGGCGCGTGATTGACGCCCAGAACGCTGTGTTGGGCCGCCTGGCCGTCCAGGTTGCCAATGCCCTGCGTGGCAAGGACAAGCCGTCCTTCACCGCGCATTTGGATGCGGGCGATTTTGTGGTGGTTGTGAACGCTGAGAAGGTTGTGCTCAGCGGAAACAAGGAAACCGCAAAGGAGTACATGACTTATTCCGGCTGGAAGGGTGGCGAGAAGTATCGCACTGTTGCCGAAGTTCGTCGCGACCAGCCTGAACACTTGGTCATGCATGCCGTCAAAGGGATGCTCCCCAAAAACCGTTTGGGTCGTCAATTGCTGACCAAGCTCAAGGTCTATACCGGGCCGAACCACCCTCACACCGCCCAAACACCGGCTGCTTTGACCTACGTGGGCTGATACGCGAGGTGCCTTCTACAGGTCCTCTGACTGCCCCTGAACCAATCCTCCGGCTAAAATCTGATTTTTTCTGCCCCCACCATGACCCAAGTCGTCGAATATCGAGGAACCGGCCGCCGCAAGACCAGTGTGGCCCGTGTTCGCATCACTCCGGGAACCGGCAAGATCCACGTCAACCGCCGGGAATATGAGGAGTATTTCCCTGTCGAGACTCAACGTCTGCAATTAACCCTTCCGTTTTCGGTTACTTCGACCACTGGCAAGTACGACGCGATTATCACCGTCGCAGGTGGTGGTCCTGCCGGACAGGCCGGGGCTTGCCGCCATGGCATCGCCCGCGCCCTGTTGGCCAGTGATGCCGCACTGCGCTCCCAATTGCGTGGAGAAGGTTTCCTGACCCGCGATCCTCGTATGAAGGAACGCAAGAAGTACGGACAACCGGGTGCCCGTGCCCGCTTCCAGTTCAGCAAGCGCTAGTCGCATCCGTCTCGCGAGGTTCACTTCGCGACTCTTTTTCACTTTTTTCCCCGGAGACCAATGGTCTTGCGGGGATTTTTGTTTCTATCTCCACCCACGAACGAGGCACGGGGCGTGGTGCCGGCATTCTTGTCGGCAGGGCTGTACCCCGTCCCAAAGCCTTTGGTCGACCCATGGTGCTCCGGGGTCAGGCAGGGTATAACTTGCGGGGCCGACGTGGTACGGACCGCTGAGGTTCGTCCGGAGTCTCGCCGATGTTATTGTAATTCAAAAGCTTGCAGATGAATCGGTTGGTAAAAAGAAAAACTGATATTTGGAAGCATTGCTCCGGATATGCTCTGGGTCGGGCTGAATATAGCTAGTGAAGGATTTTAGGGCGCTTGCGGTTCCAACCGCCCCAAGGGGGCAAAATGAGACAGCCCGGGGCAACGCCCCGGGAAAACCGAACCAAAATTGTTTTAAGCCCTGAAAGGGCGAAACTTGTGTCGGAATCTCTCACTCAAATCTCTGGGCCGATTGTCTCATTCTTGTGGAATTGGGCTTCACCATAGACTAACGACATTTGGGATGAATTTCATGAGTGGAGTCGGTCTTGATTCCGCCCCTTCAGGGCGGGAAATCCGAGGGGAACCGGACCCAGGGCTTGTGCCCTGGGCTGTCTCATTTCGCCCCTCTGGGGCTTTAGATCTCCCTTTTTCCCGAAACCAACGGATCAACCTAAGGTAGGCCGTTGGTTGCGGGCGATTGGGCGGGCGAAAGGCTTTTATTTGGAAGGTGTGGAAAACCTGCGCTACGCCGCAAGCCCGCCGGACTGGCGATTAGGTTCCTGGTGCCATTCGAGCACTTCCAATGGTCGGGGGGCTCCCGCCGAGCTGCGGGTGACGGACTGAGCCCCAACAACCTCGCTTGGTATACCCTGCGTGACCCCGAACGCTGCGGTTGGGATGCTTCCAAAAAACAGCCGTGACCCCGATTCCCTCCAGTCCCATGCTTTCCCCTGTGAAACGTGTGGCCATCATCGGTGCCTCCGGATACTCGGGGGAGGAATTGCTCAAACGACTTCTCCACCACCCCGGGGTTGAAATCTCCCTGGTGACCTCCCGTCAGAATGCGGGTCAAACCATCGCCCAGGTGTACCCTCGATTTGGCAGCCATCCCGTCGCCCGGAGTCTCCGCTTCACCGACCCGCAGGTCGATGCCGTGGTCGGCCAGGCCGAAGTGGCGTTCCTCGCGCTCCCTCATGGGGTCGCCGCCAGCTATGCCCGCCCATTGATCGCGGCTGGATTAACGGTGATCGACTTGAGCGCCGACTTCCGGATTAATGATCCGACGGTGTACGCTGATTTTTACGGTGGAGCCCACCCGGCACCCGAGCTTTTGTCCGAGGCCGTCTACGGGTTGCCTGAGGTCCACGGTCAGCAAATCAAGTCCGCCCGACTGATTGCCTCCCCAGGCTGCTATCCCACCAGCATCTTGCTACCCACACTGCCGTTGCTTCGAGCAGGCCTCATTGGGACAAACGGCATCATTGCTGATTCACTCAGTGGCGTCAGTGGTGCCGGACGAAAGGCCGAGCTGGATTATCTCTTCTGCGAATGCAACGAAAGCGTTCGCCCGTATGGCGTGCCGCGTCATCGGCATCTGGCCGAGATTGAACAGGAGATGAGTCTCGCCGCCGGTTCGCCGGTGGTCATGCAATTTACTCCCCATCTGATCCCGGTGACCCGGGGAATCCTGACGACCCTCTACCTGACTCCCTCCCGTTCAATCACCCCGGCGGACGCTGGTGTGTTTGGGCAGTCCATTCATCAGTGTTACCTGGACGCCTATTGTTCCGCTCCGTTCGTCCGATTACTGGAGGGTGCGGCTTTGCCCGACACCAAGAACGTGGTGGGGACCAATGTCATCGAGATTGCTTGGCGAGTGGACCCCCGAACGGGACGATTGGTGGTGATGAGCGCCGAAGACAACCTGGTCAAGGGAGCGAGTGGCCAGGCGGTTCAAAGTTTCAACTTGCGCTTTGGCTATCCGGAGACCACGGCCCTCGACTAAGTCGTTCTCGCCGTTCCCGTCTTGGGTAACGCGCTACGGGCGACCACCTTCAATCGGCTGTCGCCGCTTTGCCAGTGGGCAGGGTGATAATGCAGCCTACTGAAATCAATCCGACGCATCGGCGGCACCGGGAGCCTGCCGACGATCCTTTTTCCGTCCCGACACTAGTCTCCGCCCACCGACGGTTTCAGCCATGGGCTGTTGGACCAATACCATTTGGATGCCTTTAATGCCTCCACATGGGTGTCCGCAAACGTGACGTTGCTTCGCCCGTTGTGGCGGAGGTGAGGGCCTCCCCAATTCCCGTCGTCCGATGTCACGCACCCACTGCACGGAGCGTCATTCGCCGGATCGTGCAGAACCCATGCCCCGGCCTTCTCCGGGGATTTGATGGTAACACACTTGTTGGGGTCGGGGCTGTTCACGGGTTTGGAGCCGCCATCCGAGAAGAGAACGGTGGCTGTGGGTTTGACGATCCCGGTATCCTTGGTGGCCGGCCAATCCTTGGCATCCCACACTCCTTCCCAATCGCAGCCACCGATTCGGAAATTCATTTCATAGTTGGAAACGGCCTGGTCCCGAATGTCGCTGGGGTAATCCTGGACCAATTGCTTGAATTTCGGGGTCTTGGATGGGCAGAGCAACAGGTTGGTGGAGCCTTGATAGGGCTGGAGAAAGTTGAACCACGCCTTCCGTTGGGCATTGTTGTTTCGAACCCAGAACGTCGGACAGGCCCGGCTGAGGTTGTCCTCGCTGTAGACCCTCAGAGCAATCGCCATCTGCCGTTCGCTATTGAGGCAGGAGGTCGCCTTTCCCTTTTCCTTGGCCTGCGAGAGGGCCGGCAGCAGCATGCTGGCCAGGATGGCGATGATGGCAATGACCACCAGCAATTCGATCAGGGTGAATGCGCGGATGGCCCGAAGGCTGGGATGTGAATGCTTCTTCATGTTGTTTGATTCAGTGTCCATCAACATCACCTTCAGTGGACCCGGCTAGTTGGTCGAAGCCCAGTTCTCGATTTCGGAATTAATTGGCGATTTCATGCCAACTTCATGCAATTGTCGAGGGGATTCAGTTCATCGGAAAACGCCCAGCCGCACCCTGGGCAGGCTTCCAAATGACAGCTTTTCTCCTCACCGGTCGATTCGCCTGCAACCCATTGAATCAAAGTCACATCGATAGGGCGAGGCTGCCGATGAACCGGTCGTTGCCGAATCCTTGTCAACCTCCGTCGAAACGATACGCCAGCGCCGTAGCGCAGACATTCCTGTCTGCCGTTTCGCCGACTTTCCTGTCGGCTGCGCTTGGCCACGTCCCGACGCATCTGGATTCCCACAACGGCCCTGCGGGTTTGGAAACCTGCGGAAGGCGGGAATACGTGCGCTACATCGCAGGAGGCCCCGGGACAGCCATCCGGTTCATCTCACCATTCTACCATTTTCAATGGTCGGGGTCTCCTGCCGAGCCGCGGCGGTCCGAACCACGTCCGTTCCGCTATTCAGCTCCCGTTGTATCCGGCCTGTCCCCAGAGTACCACGGGTGGGGCGCTGCTATTTAGCTCCCGGCTCCGAATGGACGGCCAGCCCGGCCAGCAACTGACGCAGCCGGGATTCCTCTGCGGGATTTGCAGGAAGGGCCTGGGGATGAAAGGCCGGTAGAAGGTGGTCCCAGACCACATTGAGCTCCGCCTGCATGTCGCGGGTGTCTGCGGTGATGGCAACCACAGAATCCAATTCTGGAAGGACAATACAGAATTGGCCGTTGGCACCGTCGCCTCGAAAGGCACCATGGCGGCAGCGCCAGAATTGGAATCCATAGCCCTGGTCCCAATCCTTTGCAGGGTCACTGCCATTGGACACCTGCTTCGAGGTTGCCTGCTCCACCCACGTGGCCGGAATCAACTGTCGGCCCTCCCATTTTCCCTTCTGCAGGTAAAGTTGGCCGAATTTGGCAATGTCTTCCGTCCGAAGATAGAGTCCCCAGCCACCGAGGGTGTTTCCTTGGGGACTGGCTCCCCATTCCGGATTTTCAATGCCCAACGGTTCAAAAAGACGCGGGCGCAAATAATCCAATACCGTCTGACCTGTCACTTTGCGGACAATGGCCGAGAGCATGTGGGTGCCCGGTGTATTGTATTGAAAATGGGTTCCCGGCTTGAAGGGGACCGGATGCGCCAGAAAACTTCGCACCCACGGGGTGTTGGTCGTGAATTTCACCTCCACTTCGTGTCCCGAGGTCATCGTCAACAGGTCACGCACCCGCATCGCCTTCAGCTTGTCGGACGGTTGGGCCGGGGCGTCCTCCGGAAAAAATGGGAGAACCGGATTATCAATGCTGAGCTTTCCTTCGCTAACCGCCAGGCCCACCGCAGTCGACGTAAAGCTTTTACTCAACGAATGCAGAACGTGCGGTTTGTCAGCGGCCTCGGGCTTCCACCATCCCTCCGCCACCACCTTCCCATGTCGGACCACCATGATGCTGTGGAGCGTGTGCACGTCCCTGTCCGCTACCTCAACGAACGCCCGGATTCCGGCTGAAGAAAGGCCCTCTGCTTCCGGCGAACTTCTCGGAAGGCTTACGGAGGCAGCATGTCCGACGGTTATTCCCGCCAGGAGGACCAGGAGGTGCCCCGACCACCGGGCAATCGAAAAGGGTGTCATGCGGGTGACAATGATCGAGCCCCGCGCCTTGGGTCAATCCCAGCGGCGACACCGGAAATCGCGATTGCCAATTGTGCCGGTGGGCCGTATGTCCTCTTCTATGAACCTTGGTTTCATCGGGTCGGCTCGATCCATTCACCGGTCAGCGTTCACGCTCATTGAACTGTTGGTGGTGATTGCCATTATTGCCATCCTGGCCGGGATGCTTCTTCCCGCTCTCGGTCGCGCCAAGGCCAAGGCAAATACCGTCAAGTGCATCAGCAATCAAAAGCAGATTGCTCTGGCTTACAAAATGTATGCTGACGACAACCGGGATTTCTACCCGGTCCATCAAGGATGGGGTGCCGTTGGCGGCAAATTCTGGACCAACGCCTACGTGGGCAATTTTGCCAGTGATTACGGTGGCAATCAGCGTGAAACCAATCGACCTCTCAATAAATACGCTGGTTCGGTCGATGTATTCCAATGCCCCGCCGACAAGGGCGATGATTTGAATCCGGTGCCCAAGTCCTGCTTTATCGGATGGGGAAATAGCTACCTGGTCGAATGGGGTGGTCCGGCTTTTCGCGTCGAACAAGTGACGGGGGCTCCGGGTGGAACACCCCCCGTCAAGGAATCCCGGGTGGCCCTAAGACCCACGACGAAAATTATTCAGGGCGACTGGCCGTGGCATGCCAACCGCAGTGTCGAACACAACAAAAGCGTCTGGCATAACTACAAGGGTTCCCGATACGAGAACATGCTCTTTGGCGATGGTCATGTGGAGAGTAAAAAGTTTCCCAAGGAAATGGACGGCTGGATCGGCATCCAGCCGGATATCAATTGGACTTGGTGGTGAGCCGTTCCAAGGCTATTCCTGTGGTGCTAATTCTCGATACGGTACAGATGGGTTCGAGTTCGGAGGAAGAGCGCCTTACCGCTGACGGCAGGAGATGCCATGAATCCGTCAGCAAGCTGATTTTCCGCCTCCTTCTTGAAATGATTTCCAGCGGCCACAACCGTGACCTTGCCTTCCTCGCTTAAAAAATAGAGGTGTCCGTCGGCTAGCAGTGGGGAGGCGGAGTAATTGCCTCCGATACGTTCATTCCACACGACCGCCCCCGTTTCGGCATTCCAGCAGGTGGCCACTCCGTTGTCGTCGATGGCATACAACAGTCCGTCGGAATAAGTCAGGGATGGCTTCTTGGGAACGCCGCGCTTGGCCTTCCAGACCAATTTCAATTCGGTTCCAGGACCCGGTTCCGCATTGGCGTCAATGATTTCTCCATCCCGCCCCGGGTGCAGGGCCAGCAGTTGTCCCACCGACCAGCCGGTGGGAATAAAAACCAGTCCACCCCCGACCGCCGGTCGCGTGCCGGCCGCCTGGGTGGTGCGCTCTTCGACCCGCCAGATTTCCTTCCCCGTATTCGGTTCATAGGCATAGATGGCTTTGGATCCTTCGCTGAGAAGCTGCGGTTTGCCATTCACCGGGAAGATGTGGCAGGTGGCAAACGCCTTGCGATAGTCACCATCGTCTACAGGTTTTCCTTCAGGGGTAAGATCCTTGAAATCGATGCTCCGTTCGGTCCGCCACAGGGTCTTGCCTGTATTCTGATCGAGAGCCACCACGAATTGATGGTCGCTGCCGTCAAAATTGAGATAGAGCCGACCTTGATGGAGGATGGGCGACGATCCCGCCCCGCGAAAGTGGTTGCAGTTGATGTCACGCCGCTGCCAAAGCACCTCCCCCGAAGCGGTGTCCAAACAGGCCGTTCCGGAAGCCCCAAAAGTGATGAAAGCCCGTCCTTCCGCCAAGGCAGGTGTGGGTGAGGCGTGGCTGTTGAATTCATGAACAAACTGCGGTTTTTCGATGGTGAAAAGTGGCATGTCCCGCAGCACCTCACCCGTGTTCCGGTTGATGCAAAGCGCGGACAATCGGTGGCCGTCCGGCGTTGCGGTTGTCAGCCAGACCTGATTTCCGTAGATAACTGGAGAGGACCAACCGCGTCCGTGGATCGCCGTTTTCCATGTCACCCGGTTGGTTTCGCTCCACTGCACGGGAAGTCCAATGGAGGTCGAGGTGCCATCGCCCCGGGGGCCGCGAAACTCGGGCCAATTCATGTCATCAGCCGCCTGAAGGACAAACATTCCCAGGGCACAACTCAACACGGTGGCAGTCCGGAAATTCATCGGCTTGGCTTATCATGCCCCGCATCGCATGGCAAACCCGGTCGAACCAAGGGTCGGTCCCTTTCGTCGCCGAACGTGGGTCGGTGCAAACTTCTCAAGCCTTGGAATGCTGATAAGATTCCCGTTATGTAAGTAACGAATAGGCCGCCCAGGAAAATAACATCCCGGCGATGCCGACAATGGTTTCACAGACCGTCCAGGTTCGAAGGGTCTGCCCCACCGTCAATCCAAGGCTGTCCTTGACGATCCAAAAGCCGGAGTCATTGAGGTGTGACAGAAAAAGCGATCCGCAACCAATGGCCACAATGATCAGGGCCTTGTGGCTGTCGTCCATCTCGGGATGCAGAGCCACCACCGGAACCAGCAGCGACGAAGCGGTGGTGATCGCCACCGTGGCCGAACCGGTGGCCACCCGGATGAAGGCTGAGACCAGCCAGCCGTAGAGCAAGGGCGAAAGGTGGGCCGATTCACCCAATCGACCAATGGCATCCGCCACGCCACTGTCCCGCAGCACCCGCGCGAAACCGCCCCCGCCGCCAATCACCAGAATCGTCATGCCGACAGCAGCGATGGATTGTTCCGTGAATTTCAGCACCTCCGCCCGGCGGTACCCGCAGCCGGTGCCCAGCGACCAGGAAGCGAACAGGACCGAGATGGTCAGGGCGATGGTCGGATTGCCGATGAATCCGAACGCAATGCGGAGTTCGGGTTGGGGCGGGGGAAAGAGTTCGGCCGCCGTTGCCAGCAGCATCAGCAATACGGGGAGAAGAATGGAAAAGAGGGTCAGCCAGAAATCGGGGGCACGTCGTCCTGCTGCCGCGGCCTGGGAGCGGTCGGGCAGGGGAGGCGGATTCGCTGTGACCCACTTGACGGCAAACCGCGCCCATATCGGACCGGCGACGGCGGCTGTCGGCAGGCCGATCAGCATTCCCCAGAAAAGGACCATCCCCATGCTGGTTTTCAGGGCACCGGCTGCGATCACCGGACCTGGGTGCGGCGGCATGACGCCGTGCATCACTGAAAGACAGGCCAGCAAGGGTAGGGTCAGGCGGAGAAACGGTTGCTTGGTTTCGTGCGTGAGAGTCAAAAGGATGGGGAGCAACAGGACCAGACCAACAGCAAACCAGGTGGTCAATCCGACCGCGAGTGCCAGAGCCATGATGCACCATTGGATTCGCTCGGGACCAAAGAAACGGGCAAAGCGGCGGGCTAGGACCTCGGCTCCTCCTGATTCCGCCAGTAATCGACCCAACATCGTGCCTAATCCGACAACGGCGGCGATACCGCCCAGAGTGGCCCCCCAACCCGTCACCAAAAGACTTGATGACCCCGGTCAATGTGTAGGCCACCACCTTGCCGGTCGCATCGGCGGTGGAATGACCTCCATAGACGGCTCCGGCACCGACCAACAGAGAGGCAAGGAGAAGGGCGACGAACGCGTTGACCTTGGCGCGGGTGATTAGTCCCACCAAGGCTCCAACCGCAGCCAGGGCCAGGAAGATGAGCCGGGCGTCCGAGGGATTCATGTGATGAACTGGAGTCTTTCAGACTTCCATCCTCAGGAAAAGGCCTTGTCCAAATAAATCGGGCTCAGGGGATGCTGGCAAAAGTCCAGGGGCCTGTGCATGATTACTATCCATGAGTACACGCATATGCCCCCGATCCCCCCGGGAGATGATGGCCGGGTGGATTTACCTTCCCCGTCTCGTTGACAAAATACGCCTTCACCTCGGAGAACAGTTGCACGCCGACTATCAAGAAAACTTTCTTCATAAGGGCTTCGATTCCCGCTGGCTGTCCGCGGCCGGTGTGACTCCCGATTCCTTCGTGGAGGTGGTTCGCAACAGTCCCACCGATGGTCAGGTCTGCGACTGGGTTCGGTTGAATGTGAACTCACAACGGGCCGAGGAACGGGTCGCGTTGAATCTGGCCCTGCCATTGTCGGGCCGGGATACGGACCCGGCCGTTCAAGCCCGGCTTCGATTTCGCAAGGAACACATGGGCATGCTTCAGCGGGACGATATCCAGACGTTTTTTGACTGCATCGACGCCGATGAGGGGCGCATCTAAAAGTCCCACAGCTCCCGTTCAAGAGGATATGGGGTCCACCGGCGGAAGGGACAAAGCCTGGCTGTCACCGCGTTCCTCGTTTCCATGGCGCTTCCAGATTGGAATCATCCGTATGAGATTCCACTACCCATCGCGCCGGTTTTGGTCGACAACGGCCGGGTCCGGTATCCAATCCGAGTTCAACCAGGAACACTATGGGCATCTTTGATTACATTAAGTCACAGCTGATCGAAATCATCCAATGGGAGGATGATTCGCGCGACACCTTGAGCTGGCGGTTCCCCGATACCGACAAGGAGATCAAGCGGGGGGCTCAATTGATCGTTCGCGAATCCCAGGTGGCGCAGTTCGTCTACCTCGGGCAATTCGGCGACACCTTCGGTCCGGGAAAACACTCCCTCGTCACCGACAACATTCCTGTCCTCTCCCAGCTCCAAGGCTGGAAGTATGGGTTTGAATCGCCCTTCAAGGCCGATGTTTATTACGTCACCACCCGGCTCTTTACGGGCAACAAGTGGGGAACATCCAACCCCATCCTGATGCGGGACGCCGATTTCGGCATGGTCCGCGTGCGGGCGTTCGGTACCTACGATTTCCGGGTCGTCGACGCCAAGACTTTCCTCAAAGAGGTTGCCGGAACGGACGCCCATTTCCGCCTGGAGGAATTCCAGGATACCATGCGTTCGCGCCTGGTCAGCGTCTTCACCGAGGCGGTCGCAACCTCGAAGCTGCCGGTACTGGAGATTGCCACCCGATACAGCGAGCTGGGAGCCGCCCTGTTGCCGGTCTTGAATCCCATCCTGCAAAGCAAGTACGGACTGGAGTTGGGAAGTTTCATTGTCGAAAACGTCAGCGTTCCGGCCGAAGTCGAGCAGGCCATCGACAAGCGTTCCAGCATGGGCGCGGTGGGTAACTTGAACGATTACGTGAAGTTCCAGCTGGCCGAAGGCCTTGGCAAAGGTCAGGGAGGGGCAGGTGGAACGGCCGCAGAACTGGCTGTTGGCTTTGGCCTCGCCCAGCAGATGATGGCCCAACCGGGGGGCATCGTGGGAGGTGGTCATGCAGTACCGGTCTCGCCCTCCGCATCTCCGGCGACCCCGGCTGGAGCTGCCTCCGCTGCGGCAGTGCCGGAATTGCTGACACCCCAGGAAGTGGCCCGTCAGTTGGGAGTCGAGGAACCGGATGTTCTCGCCATCCTGACCGATGGATCGCTCAAGGGGAAAAAGATCGGCAGCCAATGGCGGATCACCCGGTCGGCCTTGGAAGAGTTTTTGAAAAACTAGCATTCAGAGTCGATTCCGTAGCCTCACCCTTGAACTTGATCTGACATGGCCGAAGCCGTTGCCCAATCCAAATTCAGCTGTCCGGCCTGTGGTGCTGAGGCCACGTGGAATCCGACCAAGCAGGCGCTGATCTGCGGGTTTTGTGGAACGGAGTCTCCAGCCAAGCTGGAGACCCAGCCTCAGGGTGGGGAGGCGATTGTCGAGCATGACTTGGTCGAGGCACTACGGGGTATTCCCGATGCCTCGCGGGGTTGGAAGACCGAACGCGTGCAGGTGCGCTGCCAAAGTTGCCAGGCCATTTCCGTCTTTGATCCGGCCCGCGTGGGCCAGAAGTGCGACTTCTGCGGTTCGTCAGCGTTGGTTCCCTACGCGGAGGTCAAGGAGTCCATCCGTCCGGAGAGTCTCCTCATGTTCAAATGGGGCGAAGCCCAGGTCCGGGAAGCCATTCGCACTTGGTATTCCGGACGGTTCTGGGCACCGCGGGCGCTCAAGAGCGGAGCCCTGACCGATCAGGTGCGGGGTATCTATCTGCCCTATTGGACCTTTGATGCCCAGGTTCACGCCGATTGGACGGCCGAAAGTGGCTACTACTACTACGTCACTGAGGAATACACTGATGGCAATGGCAATCCCCAAACCCGTCAGGTGCAAATGACCCGTTGGGTTCGAAGTTCCGGAAGTCTCGATCACTTCTTCGATGACGAATTGGTGTGTGCCTCCAAGGGGGTGAATCGCGATCTGCTCGGAGAGATTGAGGATTTTCCGACCAAGGAATTGGTCCCCTACCAGGCGGGATTCCTGGCGGGCTGGGTGGTTGAACGATACCAGATTGATCTCCTGGCCGCAGCGCAGGCGAGTCGCCAGACCATGGCGGCCAAGACAGAGCAGATGTGTGCCCGGGAGGTCCCCGGTGACACCCACCGATCCCTGGATGTCGACATCGAATGGTCGGGGCAGACCTTCAAACACATTCTCGTCCCAGTCTGGCTGTTGACCTACGACTTCCGTGGCAAGTCCTATCAGGCGCTCGTCAATGGCTACACCGGCTCAGTGGCCGGTCATTACCCGAAGAGTTGGGTGAAGATCGTCCTGGCCATCCTCGCAGTCCTTATCTTTGTCGGAATCGTCATCGCCATCGGACGCAGCCGGTAGGTTCCTTCGGTTGAAGCGTATGTACGTGAGACCGCAGAGAGCTCAGACGGCACAGAGGAAGAAGGATTGAGGCATCGGCGCCATCCGAAGCGATTCGGATCGCGCCTGCCCCGCAAGTTGTCTCCAGCCTGATCCAAAGCCCGCGGGCGGGAGTGGGGCCAAGTGGAAGCGGCGTCCCGCCGCTTTTTCGCTCGCCCCGACCGCGAACTCCCCGGCTGGAATGCGGCCGCTCTGCTGCCCGAATTCCATCTTAATCTGCGTCCATCTGCGTTATCTGCGGACCATCCTCCTTCTCGGTTTTGGCATGGCCTCAAGCAGGCAATTCCGCCACGGAGGTCTCCAATTGCCGGAGCTTGGCCTGCCACTCAGCCAGCCGATTTTGATGCTCGGCGAGCACAGCAGGAGGAACCTTTTGGACGAAGCTTGGATTTCCCAGCTTGTCTTCGACCTTTTTGATTTCAACCCGGGCTTTCTCAATTTCTTTGTTGAGTCGGGTCCGTTCCGCCACCGCATCAACCAACCCGGTCGCAGGCAGGAATATCTCGCCCAGCTCATTGCACGCCGTGGGCGTCCCTTTGGCTGCCGCCCACTCGGGACCAGCTACCGTGAGCGACTCCGCATTCAGCAGCAATCGAAGGACTTCCAGTTCGGCAGCCGGCAGGGTCCCGGAGGGACGGAAGATAAACGGCACCCGCTTGTTCGAGGGAACGTTGACCTGCACCTTGAGAGTCCGTCCCAACGTGACCAAGGCGTACTTGGTGGTCGCCACCCGGTCTGCGGTTTCATCCAGCCCAAAGTACTCCCGTTCCTCATCTGAAAATGGCTTGGGCCAGGTGGCCCGCATGATGGTGAGAGCCCCTCGATCCTCCGGAAGGTCATTCTGATAACCCAACCCATGCCATAGTTCCTCGGTGATAAAGGGAAGGAACGGGTGAAAAAGTCGGAGGGTGTTGCTCAGGATGAAATCGATGACCGCGACCTTATTCTGAGCCAGTCGAAGGACCTCAGGCGCAGCCGTGGCGACATCTTCCGGACGCACCAAGGCTGCTTTGCTCGCCTCGATGAACCAGTCGCAATACTCACTCCAGAAGAACCGGTAGAGCACCGAGGTTGCTTCGGAGAAATTGTACCCGGCCAGGGCGTCGGTCACCTCCCGTATGGCCTGGTCCAGACGAATGAGAATCCATCGGTCATCCGACGATAGAAGGGCGGGGTCAATCTCAGCTTCCACCGTGTCGGGACCCAGATTTTGCATCTGTCGGAATCGGCAGGCGTTCCACAGTTTGTTGCAGAAGTTCCGTCCCAATTCGACTGCCTGCTCATCGAAGAGGATGTCCTGTCCCAGCGGAGCGGATCGCATCACGCCAAACCGCAGGGCGTCCGCACCGTAAGTGGAGATGAGATCGAGAGGGTCGGGGGAATTGCCCAGGGATTTGGACATTTTCCGCCCCTGCTTGTCCCGGATGATGCCGGTGAAATAGACATTCCGGAACGGCTCGGCTCCCATGTATTCGTAGCCCGCCATGATCATCCGGGCCACCCAGAAGAAGATGATATCCGGTCCGGTGACCAGGTCGGTGGTCGGATAAAAGGCCTTCAGCCACGGATTCTGCCGGTCCTCTTCCGGGTTGCCGGTCCAGCCCATTGTGGCAAAGGGCCAGAGCCAGGAGCTGAACCAGGTGTCGAGCACATCGGCATCCTGAACAAAGCCGGCGGACTCCAGTCGGGCGGCTTCGGCGGCGGAGTCGGTCGCAGCTTCCAGAAAGGGTCCGTCGGTGGGATGAACCTTGCGCTGGATACGGGTGGTCTGGCCCGCCTGCCCCGACCAGGAAAAATCACCGTGCGCCCCGAACTGACCTTGAGACAAAGAGGATTCAACCGCCGCGAACTCCGGACGGTCCGAGGTCAGACGCCAGATGGGCACCCGGTGTCCCCACCAGAGTTGCCGACTGATGCACCAGTCCTGAAGGCCTCCCATCCAATTATCGTAAACTTTGGCCCATCGCTCCGGGAAAAACCGCATCCGGCCGCTGCCCACCACCGTGCGGGCCTCGTCCGTGCTGGGGTATTTGAGAAACCATTGCTCGCTCAGGCGGGGTTCGATGGGAACATCAGCCCGTTCACTGAATCCGACATTGTTGACGTAGGGCTCCGCCTTTTCCAACGCACCATGCGCTTCGAGAATTTCGGCGGACTTCTTGCGCGCAGCAAAACGGTCGAGACCCGCGAGGTCGGGACCTGCCTCCGCGGTCATCCGACCGTCGGGCGTTAGAATATCCATTACGGGCAAGCCATGCCGGAGGCCGATTTCAAAGTCTGCCTTGTCATGGGCCGGGGTCACCTTGAGAACGCCTGTCCCAAATTCGAAGTCGACGTGTTCGTCGGCGATGATCGGAATGAGGCGGGCTTCCCGGGGTAACTCCACCGGCAAAGCCCGAAGGACATGTTTGCCCACCAAGTGTTGATAGCGAGGGTCCTTGGGATTGACCGCCACCGCAGTGTCGGCAGGGATGGTCTCGGGACGGGTGGTGGCGATGGTCAGGAAGGTTCCAGGCAGTTCGGCCACTTCCACGCGGAAGTGATACATGAAGCCCTTCTGTTCCTTCATGACGACTTCCTCATCCGATAAGGCCGTCAACGACACCGGGCACCAGTTGACCATCCGTTTCCCCCGGTAGATCAGCCCCTTCTTGTAAAGGTCCACAAACACCCGCTGAACGCAGTGGGAGTAGGCGGGGTCCATGGTGAACCGTTCACGGTCCCAATCACACGAGGCCCCGATCTTCTTCAGCTGCTGGATGATGATGCCGCCCTTTTCGGTCTTCCATTGCCAGACCTTCTCCAGAAATTTTTCCCGTCCGAGATCATCGCGGTGGCGGATTTCCCCGGCCTTCTTGAGGGTCCGCTCCACCACCGTCTGAGTGGCGATTCCGGCATGGTCGGTTCCCGGCAGCCAGAGCACTTCCTTGCCATCCATCCGCGCTTTGCGGGCAAGGATGTCCTGAATGGTGTTGTTCAGGACATGCCCGAGGGTGAGGACGCCCGTGACATTCGGGGGCGGAATGACGATGGAGTAAGCGGGACGGCTGGCGGATACCCGCGCCGGGTCTGCCGTGAAGCAGCCCGATTCGGTCCACTGCTGGTACCACTTGTCCTCAACCGTCTTTGGCTCGTACGCCTTCGGGATTTCAGTCATATCGCGAAGGGGAACCCTACCGGGTGGACGCTTGGGGGGCAATCGCCCCGTTGCTCCACTACTTCAACTCGTGGGACGACACCTTCACGCCGGGCTTGAACTTGTTGAACCCAAACATGGTGGGGTTGTACTCACCCACGATGGAGACGTCCGCACGGTCGGGAACCGGAAGGCCGGTCAACTGGTAGCTGGCATTCACCAGCAAACGTCGGAGGTCTTCGCTCTTGAGATCCACGGCGGCTCCAATCGTTGAGCCCAGAGCAGTGCCGGTTTTTCCATTCGCTGCGGGATAGCTGTGCAGCCAGACAATGGGCATGATGGGCTTTTGCAGGTTGGGCGCATCATCGGCGTTCATTCCCTTGAGCACCTGACCGAACAACAGGACCGACGCGCTGTCGGGGAAATCCGGATTGACCCCGTAGACGTCGGTCAGACCAAAGACATCGTGGACACCCTTGAGAATCGGGTTTGCGGCATTCCGCCCATCGATGATACCCCGGGTGGCCTCGCCGCCGTGGTCTCCATGGTGAAACGTCCACGTCTCACCCACCACCAGGCCACCAAAGCCGCCACCTTTGGCCCCAAAGGTGTATTTGGCATAAGGGCTTTGCTTGTTGCGCGAGTAGTCAAAGGCATGGGTGGCGGTCCGGAGGACGATCATCGGTTTGCCGGCGTCCAGGTACGCAGCGAAATGCTGCATGTCCGAGTCCGGCAATTCCCGGAAACGGAATTGGTTGAAAACCAAATCAGCACCGTCGAGCAGGTGCATGCCGGGGACATTGGTTTGATTGTTGGGATTGATGGTCCCGTCGGCGTCCTGGGAGAAGAGCACGGTGCACTTGAATCCGTGTCGTTGGCTGAGGATTTTGCCCAGCTGCGGGAGGCTTTCCTCGGAGCGATACTCCTCATCACCGCTGAGCATCACAATCGTCTTGCCGTTGGCGGTACCGGCCTTGGGCTCGTAGGTAACCCATGGATCGGCGGCAACCGAAACGGCGGCCAGGCAAAACGAGAACAGCGGCAGGAGGAACTTCATGCGGGGAGTCTGCCAAAGCCGCCGACAGGGGAAAGCAAGAATGCAGAATCAACCTGCAGAATTCGGTCGAGAGAAATCTGTGACCTTCATTCAACCTAGGTATTCTCTTGGCCAAGGCCTCAAAGTGAAGGCCGCGTCCCGCCGCTCTCCGGAGTTTGACACCAAAGTGGCAGCGGCGTCCCGCCGCTTCCTGGAATTCGACACCAAAGTGGCAGTGGCGTCCCGCCGCTTCCTGGAATTCGACACCAAAGTGGCAGCGGCGTCCCGCCGCTTTCTGGAATCTCACTCCGAAGTGGCAGTGGCGTCCCGCCGCTTTCTGGAATCTCACTCCGAAGTGGCAGTGGCGTCCCGCCGCTTCCTGGAATCTCACTCCGAAGTGGCAGCGGCTTCCAGCCGCTTTTCCGCCTTGGGCCGATGAGCCAAACCAGCCCCTGATGCTCGAGAACCAGTCAACTCATCCTCCCGAAGTCGACGAGTGGGCAATTTGCCGCTCGATTCGAGCGATGCGCCCGGACAGTTGATTGATGGATTCGTTGGAATGAAAGACCCATTGGAGTTGGTCCTCTTCCCGCCGTTGAGAACGTTTCTCGGACCGCTTTTCGGCGGCTAGAATCAGGGTCGTCATGAGGATGGCCTGAAGGCCGACAAACATCGACAAGCCACTTACCGTGGGCATGTCCTTCCACATCTGGCAAAAATTGCAAAAGAACCATGCCGCCCAAACGGCAAGATTCACGACAGTGAAGAGCCAATGAACACTGACGGCTGTAGCCGTTTCGGCAAGCCGCTCCCACCATGTCGGCTTATCGTCGGGAGCATTTTGGGCGGTGGGCGGCTGATTTCGGGCGAGTGAGTCTGTGTAGTGACGAACCCGCTGGGCCAAATGCCTGACCAGGCTCATGGCTGCCGCCGCATTAGATTGTGCGATTTGCAGAAATTCCGCCTTTGGAACGACGAGTAACTGGCATTCGCCCATGGCTCGTGCGCTGGCGGTTCGTTTCCCCCCCTCCTCCAAGCACGCAATTTCCCCGAAAAACTCGCCTGCTTCCACCATTCGCACCACCACCCCTTCGGAGGCATCATCGACAGAAAAATCGCTTGTTGGACTCGATGAAAAACGCGGGATCTCAATCGCCACCCTTCCGGAGATGACGATGAAGAACTCTGTGCCGGAAGTTCCGCGGACGCATACTGTCTCCCCCGTCTTGAAGTCCCTTGTTTTGCAATGGATCGAAAGCTGGCGAAGCTCCTCCAGGGAAAAAGCGTGTAGGAAAAGGCATTCCTTCAAAAGGGCTGCGGTGCGATCCATCTCCATGATGATGCGAGGAATAGAGCTTCTAATGTGGTAAGGCCACCGAAAAACCGACGGGCGTGCCACATAACGAGCCTCGTAATGACCACTACCCCATGTATCAGCAACCCGGTATTAGTCGGGATAATCCATCCAAATTACAGGCGTTCTTTTCCACCATGCGATTTAAGTGCAACCTATTGAACGAGAGAACCATCGGGCAAGGCTCAATGGCCGTCCGCAGGACCGAGCCTCGGTGGTCCAAAACGAGGCCACCTACGCACGGGCGAAGCCGATAGGTCGTCCGCAGGACCGAGTCTCCAGCCAAGCGTCGGCGGTTCGAAACCACCGTTCATCCGCAAACGCGAAGCGAATTGGCCGTCCGCAGGACCGAGGCTCCGTCCGAGCCTATAGTGGTCCAAACCACGCTCGTTCCGCACTACATCCCCGAAGCGATGCAGCGCCAATGAACGCCGTGAGCCCCTCAAGCTGTGCGCTTTTTACTTCGCGCAACGATCTTCGGCAGGGGCTTTGGAATAACCTTTGCCACGGGTTTACCATCAGGAAGGACCGGGCTGGGGCGCGTGCCTGACGTGCCCTTGAAACGGCTGCCAATCAGGACAGTGGAATCGTCATCCAATTCAAAGGGCGTTTTTTTGACGGGCATAAGAAGCTATCGGTTTCAGGTTCAGTCGAGTCTCAGGTTAAGGGCAAGGCCGGACTCTTTCCACTTTGTCCGCGTCTTTTCCAAAAAGTGCCATTGCTCGGCGGGAGGAAGCACGAACCGGTCGGTGATTTCCATCGCTCGAAACTGGCGTCGATAAAAAGCTGCGGACTGGTCGGTGGCTTCACCCCAAAAGTCTCCGGTCCCCAGCGCTTCCCCAAGCGTCAGGACAAAGTAGAGGAGTCCGGTTGCAACTCCGCGAACGGTGCCGGGCGCCCGGAGCAGTTCGGGATGGTTGGCGAGAAAATCAATAACCAGGTTGTGAGACCAGGTTCGACGGATGAGGGCGCAGCCCAATTGCTCTCCCGTGGCCACTCCCTTGGCCCGAATCACCAAAAGCGCGGCAATCTCAGCCACCGGATCGCTGCGGATCATGGATTGTAGTTCCCCCAAGGTGAGGGCCAGTCGTCCGGCACTACGGAAAAATTCCCTCTTGCTGGCGGCCAGTCCGCCATATTCCGCAGCATCTTGAACCGCCATCGGATCAGCAGAGGTCACCAGTCGGGGCCATCCGGCAATTTCCTGGACGTCAGCGTCCGTGGCAAAGCCGCACTCCGCTGGAGTCGCCTCGTGACGAATCGATAGGGGAATAGTCACAGGGAAACCATCTTCACCCACCCTGCCGATGGCAAGCCGACATCCCAACCTGTCCCGAAGTGGAAGCGGCGTCCCGCCGCTTTTTGGGGGAATGGCGGTAGCATTCACACAAAGTCCATGACGCTCTGGAAACTGAAGGAGGAACAGCCCCCGCACCCTTGACGGCTGACTCATCGTTCACTGAACATCAGGAACGAAGTTAAGCATGCGTCCTCCGCCCTCCACCCAGGTCATTTTCGGACTTTTCGTCGATATTTGCGAATCCACTTCGCTCCATAATGATGACCGTCTGGGACGGGATGAGCCATCCCGGGCGAAGCAGTTCTTGGAGGCTATCAAGAATCCGTTTGATCGCGTGGTCGCCGAAGTCATTCGCGAGGCGGAGGGATGGCTGGTCAATCCAGCGGGGGATGGCTGGTGTTGCGCCCTGTACGACCCACAAAAGGCCGTTTTAGCGGCCCTGTTCCTTCAGGAGCGCCTGAAGCAAGCATTGGAGGATACTCCGGTCGGACAGGTGCGGGCGCGGATAGGATTAAGTTCGGCTTCGATTCCTTCCACTGCGGTGAGCTACATCCATCAGGCTGGGAATCTGGCGGCGAGGGTCCAGGCATTTGCTCCTTCGGGGGGCGTCGCTGTGACGGCTTCCGTTTACGCCCAATGCCAGGGCCGCCTGACCGGGGTCCGTTGGGTCGACAAGGGTTTCCAGAGGTTCAAGGGACAAAATGACCCTCAGCAGGTCTATTGGGTGGAGTGTTCCCCCGAAGAGCTTGAGCCGCTCAAGAGTGTCTGGGATAAGGCGGTCCAGAATGCACCGGTAGTCATTGAGGTGGGTTTGGAGCTGGAAAACAGGCGCTATCTGTTGAACGAACAGGTGAGCACGGGCGGCCAAGGCGAAGTCTGGCGCGCGCAACAAACGGACGGGCTCGGTGTCTTGACGAAGGTGGCCATCAAATTCCTGCGCCCCGACATGCTCGAACGGCCACAGGACCGGGACCAACTCCTGACATGGTTCCATGAAGAGGTCGAAACCGTGAGCCAGCTGCGGTATCCCAACATCGCGGGTTACCTCGGGGCGGGTTATTGGTTGCCTCCGGGATCGAACCTGGCCATCCCGTACTTGGTCCTATCGTGGATCGAAGGAAAGCCATTGGACGTCGCGGTCAGGGAAAATGGCGGAGCTGATCCTGTTCGAACCGTCGTTGAGGTCATGATCGAGGTCTGTCGGGCGGTGCAGTATCTGTACGCCCATCGTCGCCTGCACTTGGACCTCAAGCCCAACAACATCCTGGTCGAGGTGTTGGGAGGTCGCCTGCATCCCGTTCTGTTGGACTTCGGGATATCCCAGAAATATGCCCCCAGTCGTCCCATCGATTTCAGCCGCCTGGGGCAGGGAACCGCACCCTATCAGGCTCCTGAGCAACTCGACCCGAATGGGAATGGCCCGACGCCGCGAACAGATGTTCACGCGTTGGGGGTGATTTTGTTCGAGTTGCTCACCAACCAATCGCCTCACGGCCGAGGCACCGCCGATGAGCTTCGAGATCGCATCTGCGGTGGGCCACGCGTCAAGCTGCAGGAGGCCAATCCAAATCGTGACCGGGAGCTGGGAGAAATCGTTGACCGCGCCATCGCCATCAAACCCAATGATCGATATGAATCGGCGAGTGTTTTGGAGGCAGCACTAAGCAAATGGCTTCAGAGTAGCGCACCGTATTCATCGAGGAAAGATTATCTGCAGGGCGCAAAGGTGATCAATCAAACCGTCATTAATTCCGAAAAAGTAGTCGTGCAACAAGGATCGGTCGAAGTGTTGAATATTCAGATGTAGCACAAAATAGATATGCCGGATATGTCCCAAACGCCCCAATCTCCAAACACCTCGATTATCGCCGAAAAAGCCGTTGTGTTTCAAGGTCCAGTCGGCTCGGTCACCGTCAATCCAGGCTTTCGGGATCAAGACGACTTGCTCGAGCCCTATTTTAAATGGCTGGCGCATCGGTGTGCCGATCTTCAATTCCCCGGACTTCCCGAGGAATGGGCCGGTAAGATACAGTTAGCCGAAGTTTATTCGGAGCTTCATGTGATAGACTGGAAGAAGGACGAAAAGGAGCTCGATCTCGAAAGGAGGATGTACAGTCCCGAGGCTCAACGCGTTCCGGTGATTCAGAAGGTCCTCGATCCTTCGATAAGCCGCTTGGTTCTTCTCGGTCCACCGGGTGCCGGTAAGTCCACGTTCCTTCGGTATCTGGCCTTTTGCCTGAGCTGTCAGCGATGCCAGCCTGCTGCGAATGAATTCGGTGAGTCTGCGAAAAAGGCAACGGGCTATTTGAAAGGCCTCCTTTCCCCACAAGAGCAAGATACGCTCTACAGTAAGCTTCCAGTGTGGGTTGAATTACGGGAGTTGGTCAAGACCTGGCAAAAGGCTCCTGATTTAGAATACGCAACGCCAGGATGGCTCATCGACGAGTATCTGAAATCAGTGGCTAAAGAGATTCGTAGTACGTCAGGCAGCAGCTTACCCGACGAAAGTGATAAGTTTATCCGACAGGCTATCTCCGAAAACAAAGCCCTTTTCCTCCTGGATGGATGGGATGAGATCACTGTGGAAGAAGATCGAAACTTCATTCGCACGGTTCTTTGTGGGTTTATAAGAGGCTCTTTGAAGCGGAGTCAAATGATCCTCACCTGCCGTGTGCGAGCCTGGGATGGTGCGTGGCAGATTCCAAGCTGGGGAACCCCATTTATCCTGACCGGCTTTGATTACGATGATAGAACCAAATTTCTGAAACAGTGGTTTTCTCACCGCGAGATACTTGGTCTAACCTCTCAGGTGGAAGCCGACAAAAAGCGCTCTGAGCTAGAGGTGTTCATCGAGAAATCCCCTGCCAACCGCAGGGACAAGTTGGTGGAAATGGCCCGAATCCCTCTGCTGTTGACGATGATGGCTTGGCTGAAAATCCGAATCGTTAATCTCCCAGAGGACCGGGCGGCCCTCTACGAAAAGTTCATCCTGACTCTCCTCTGGGATTTGGATGGTAAACGGGGCATTCCTTCCCTAACCCAGGTGGTAGAATCCGCTGGGGTGCCTCAAGACCACTTTTTTGCCGTATTGTCCGAGGTAGCCTTCAAGGCGCAACAGGAGACACCCAAAGAGGGCCTCCACAACATTCGTACCGACGATTGGGTCAAGGCTTTCGTTCAGCTCAAACCGTTGAAGGAGAAGAACTCTCCAGGTAGTCACCGAGATCCGATGAGCGATCGTGATGCGGAAAATTGGGTCCGTACCAAGGTTCTGGATCAGCTGCAATTCCGATCGGGATTGGTCAGGGACGAGGGAACCGGCGAGTACCGGTTTCAGCATCGCAGTTTTCAGGAGTACCTTGCGGCCGCTCATCTAACCCTCTCTCCCGAGGGCGTGGATCAGGCCATCCGGTGGAAGGAGAAGGCATTGCAAGGCCCGAACGACAGCGAGGTCGCCTCGCTTCGGGAATCGCTGTGGGAAGTCTTTCGCCTTGCCGCCGGGCGCCTGGCCCATGTGGAAGCCAAGGCGACCCCGAGGCTCCGAGGGGTCGATACCGCCTTTCCCTTGGTGGTCGCCCTCGCGCAGGTATTGGTTCGCCCTGGTAAATGGCCATGGCACGAGCTATGGCTTTCCGCTGAGTTGTTGGATGAATTGGGTTTGATCAAGCCTCCGATGAATTCTTGGGAACATCGGCGGCCCATGCCCACCCCGTGGGAGGACTTGGCCCGACGGATTGCGAGTCGGCTAGCCCGTTTGGTTCGAACCGGGGCATTGACTGTCCGAGAGCGGGATGCGGTTGGAAAACTTCTTGGACGGCTCGGGGACCCACGACCCGGTGTCGGCATTCTTCCGGGTTCGGCATCTTCGCCGGGTATCCCTGATTTTGTATGGTGTGGCGCTGGCGGCGAGGTTCGAGGAACAGGTCCGGAGATCGGAATAAAGGCCTTTCCCAAGGTGAATAGTTTTCCCATGGGGGAATCCCCGAGCCGACCAGATTCACAGCGGGCTTTCTCCAGCTTTGAGCAATTTCCCTGTCGTCGGATCACTGAGCCGTTTTTGATCGCCAAATTTCCGGTTACTGTCGCTCAGTATCAGGTTTTTGTCCAAGCCGGGGGCTATGGGTACGCTACGGCACCAAAGCCAGCATGGTGGACAAACGCGGGTTGGGAGTGGCGGGTTGCGAAAAAGGTTGAAGGCCCCGAGGCCTATGAAGAGGAATTTCGAGTGGCGAATCATCCGCAGGTTGGAGTGAGTTGGTACGAATCCCTGGCCTACGTTCGGTGGTTGAACCGACCGGAATCGGGAATTTCTTTGGGATTGCCGGAGGGATGGCAGATTGCCCTACCTACCGAGGCGCAATGGGAGCTCGCGGCCCGATGGAATTCCGAGTTGGATGCAGTTGACGACCGCCTGTATCCTTGGGGCGGTGAGGGGCAGGACTCGGAGACGGAGATATCGGAGCATTGCAATTGGAGAAAAACCGGATTGGACCATACCAATGCGGTTGGACTGCTTCCCAAGGGAAAGGCAGCCTGTGGAGCGTTGGATTTATCGGGGAATGTTTGGGAATGGTGCCTAACCAAGTGGGTTTATTCTGCGGATAACTACAACGACCCAGGGAACGGAATCGAGGACGATAACGGTAAAGACGCTCGGGTGGTTCGGGGCGGGTCGTGGTTCAATGATGTTCCGCGCAGTCTGCGGTCCTGTACTCGCGTCATCTTCGGCCCGGATAATCGGGGCAGCAACGTCGGTTTCCGTGTGGTGTTGGTGGGTAAGTTTCTCTAGGTTGGGCTTCCTGTTTTCTTTTGCTCTTTGGCCTTTTTTCCCTTTGAGTTCCATCGCGGAGCGACGAAAATTTTTTGTTTTCGGGTGGGCCCTGTGGCTGGCCCGGAAGTGGTGGGCGGGAACTTATCGGGTGGTTCGGGGCGGGTCGTGGATCAATAATGATCCGCGCAATCTGCGGTCCTGTAATCGCAACAACAACGACCCGGATAATCGGAACAACAACGTCGGTTTCCGTGTGGTGTTGGTGGGTAAGTTTCTCAAGGCGGCGCAAGAAAGGAACGGCGTGATGCCCGGCGGGAATTTGTCCTTTCGGACCGGAGCCAAGAAGCCCAGCCTAACCCCGTTCACCACGCCCCGAATTCTCGGGGGAAAGACGCGGCGGCGGATCGTGGTCGGTAACGGTTCTCGTTAATGAGGATGTCCGCGAAAATCACGGTCCGCCTTTTTCCGGTCGCCCCTCCATTTGCCGAAGCCAGCCGCCGGTCATCCGGCCGGCCTCATCAATCCGTCCGATGATAAAAATCAATTGTTGCTGGCTGATCCATCCCTGTTGCTGAACCAGACGCCAAAGGACCCGGAGCTCCTCGAATCGAAGGTTCAGTTCCGATAACAGGGCAGGCTTTCGAGACCGATGGGCGAAAAGCGCATTGACGCAGAGCAAAAGTGCGTCCAAGGAGAGGTTTTCAATTCGCTGTCCAAAGGTAAAGCGGTGACGTTTAGGGATATCCACGGTTCGCTCTAGTGTCCAGCTGACAAGTTCCGTGAGTAACGTATAGAGGGGGGGTGGATTGGCTGGCTGCATGGACATCAACGTAAATTGAATTGAGCCGATGAATCAAAGACAGTTGGCGAGTCGATGTACGCTCTCTTCTGTGACCTCGTGGGAGAATCTCTTTGCCGCAGCGTATGCGGCCCGACGTGGCAAAAGTCGACGTCCCGACGTCGAGGAATGGTGGCGGCTTCGGGAAACGGAACTGAATCGACTTCGGGAAGAACTACTGGCGGGTAGCTACCGGCCGGGTCCGTACCGCTTTTTTGAGATTCATGAACCCAAACGGCGACTGATTGCGGCGGCTCCATTTCGGGATCGGGTGGTTCATCATGCCCTCTGCAGACAATTGAATCCACTGCTTCAGCGGCGCTTTATAGCCCGAAGCTTTTCATGTCAAATTGGCAAAGGGACAACCGCTGCCCGGGTTTGCTGTCGCAATCTAACCCATCGGTATCGCTACGTGCTCAAGAATGACGTCAGCAAGTTCTTCCCGAGTATCGATCACCAGATACTCTTCAAGAAGTTAAGCCGGTTCGTTCGAGATGACCATGTGCTGCAGCTGATATGGCGGATTTTGGAAAGCTATCAGACGGGTAGTCAGCTCCCATTGAACCTTTTTCCTGGCGATGACTGGACCGTCGTAGCATCGCGCCCACGTGGGCTTCCCATTGGAAATCTTACCTCCCAATGGTGGGGAAACTTCTACCTGGATGAAATGGATCATTTTCTGACCGAACGCTGTTGTCATGGAGACTACCTCCGGTATACAGACGACTTTCTCCTGTTCGCAAATGACCCCGGCCGACTCTGGGAGCTGCGCGCCGAGATCGTCGGGCAACTTGCGGCGCTGCGCCTGAGATTGGCCGAGCCAAAGTCCCGCCTTCTGCAAACTCTCGAGGGGGTTCCGTTTTGTGGATTCCGGTTTTTCCCCAGCCTGTCTCCACGAATCCTGGGTGCTACCAAGCGGAGGTTCGAGGCGCGTCGTCGTCGGCTGCTGAAGCGAAGAGACTTTCGTCAACTGGGAGTCAGCGTGTTTGCTTGGTATCAATTCAGTCAGGAGGGGAATTCTGCGGGGCTGAGGCAATCCTACGCTCGGAGGCGAAAGCCAATCTGACCCCGCAGACTCTCCTATTACCGTCTTGCTGAAGGACTCCGTTGGCTTCAACGCGGCTTCAAGCCGCCTGAAGGCCATCCTTTTCGGGAAATGCTCAAGTTTTCAAAGTCAAAACGGGAATTTGCCCCGCCGCCCTCGGCCTGAGGAAATGCCTGCCCTACTTCTTGAACAGGTCTCCGACCCCTTTGACCGCCTTGTCGAGCTGCCCCTTGGAATTGTCGAGGGCTTTGTTGGCCTCCTTGCTCACGTCGCCCAAGGCACCTGTTGCGGCCTTGGTGACAGCCGGCAGTATCTCCTGAATAACCTGGTTCAGGACCTTTTTGGTGAGATCGGCGGCAGTGATGCCCTCTGGACCGGTCCCCAACTGGGTGACGTGGATGTCGGGCAGGGTCAGCGCCAACGGTTTGATTCCGGGCACATCCAGCTGCGCGGCCACCTTGGCCTTGCTGAAGAGAAAGTCATCCACCTGAAGCTTTTTGCTGGCAGCCTCTGGAGTTGGCTCTTTGGCGTCCGATGCCGGTTTGGATGCTCCCGCGGAGCCCTCCAGATTAGCCAGCAGTTTAGAAAGGTTGTTTTCCTTTATTCCCCCTTCGACATTCACCTCCGGTTCGATCACGGAAATCGACCTGATGACGACCTTGTCGCTGAGGATGGAGGAGGGGTCGATCTCGAGCCGGGCCTCGCCAAGGCGCAGGGCGTAGGGCGTTTTGTATCCCGCAGGATTGCCAATCACCAACCCGCGGATGGTGCCACTCCCCGATTTTACGGAAAGCTGAATGCTCTCCACCGTGACCGACGTTCCAGTCACTTTTGGACCAATGGTCTCGATGGCCGCTTTCAGGACCGAATCGAGATTGGAGGCCAGAAAGACGAGTGCTCCGACCACCACCACGGCGAGAGCGGCAATGACAATGAATAACTTTTTCATGGAAAATGGAAATCGTACGCTGTGGAGATTGTCACAGTTCCAGGGTTTTGTGCAACCCGTCGATCTCGCGTTCGCGAATTTGGAAGGGGAAAGCAGGGTGTGGGTGTTCATCCCTTGCCCGGGGAATGGTTCACGTTGACGAGGCAGGGAATGAAACGGGCTTGCGGAGAGCCGGGCAGTATGGCGTGATGAAGGTCATGAAAAATGGTTGGAATCGGGCGGTGGCCGGTTGTTTTTTGGGCCTGATGGTGGCCTTTTTGGGGGCCGGATGCGCAGCGGTGGTGGTCGGGGGCGCTGCCGGGGTCGGGGTGGCCTACTCCATGGGTTCGCTCAAGTCGGTGGAAAATACCACCGTCGAAAAGGCCTACATTGCCGCACAGGCGGCGCTGAAGGACCTTGAATTTCGGGAAACCATGGTCTCCAAGGATGCAGTCGAGGCCAAGGTCGAAGGGGAAACGTCCTCCGACAAAACGGTGACCATCCACATCGCACATGTGACCGATCAAGCCACTGAAATCCGGATTCGAGTGGGCACTTTTGGAGATGAAAAACTGTCCCGGCTTATTTTCGAAAAAATGCGGGCCCGCTTCTGATTCATCCGGAAAAGGAGGGTGGACTTGACGGTCGGATTTGTCCGGGGCTCAACTCCAAACGAGGCATTGCAATTCATGGAGGTTGTTGCCTAATAACTGCCGTCACTCCTCTCACATTTCGACGCCCCATGAAAACCAAACCGTTTCGAACCAGAGTGGAAGTCCGCTCTGCCTTTACGCTCATCGAGTTGCTGGTGGTCATCGCGATCATCGCCATTCTGGCCGGCATGTTGCTCCCCGCCTTGAGTAAGGCAAAACAGCGGGCGACGGGTGCCGCCTGTGTGAGCAACGAGCGCCAATTGATGCTCGCGGTCAATCTCTACGCCAGCGATAATGCCGACTTTTTGCCATCCGGGGCCGGTATGGCTGGAGGAGGATATTGGCCAGGTCCATCTCCCGCCATTACCGCAGGAATCACCTCGGAGGCTGCTCAAAAGCGAACGGAAAAAGGCCTGACCAACGGACCGCTTTGGAAATATTGCGCCGCGACGGGTGCCTATCATTGTCCGGGCGACCTGCGAACCAAGAATCGGAAGCCGGGCAAGGGTTGGGCTTATGATAGCTACTCCAAGTCCGATCCGATGGGTGAGTCCGGCGGGTGGGTCGATCCCAAGTATGATTTCAGGCGTATTACTGACGTGACGACGCCTTCGGATGCCTTTGTTTTTGTCGAGGAATCGGACCCCCGTGGTTATGAAAATGGCACTTGGGCGTTCAACATCCCTCCCGGATGGGTGGATACTTTCGCGGTTTTTCACGGCAACTGGAGTACCTTTGCCTATGCCGATTCGCACTGCGACGGTCACCGTTGGATTGACCAGGCCACGATCAAGGCGGCACGCGATTCAGCCAATGGTATCGAAAGTTTCTTTTGGAGCGGTGGCAATGCCAAGAATGTCGATTTTGTTTGGGTGGCCAACCATTACCAGTACAAGGGTTGGAAGCCGTATCCCTGAGGAACGGTCGGGGCGGTTGGAACGGGTTCCCGCATCAGAGACCCAACCGACGGCGTAGACCGTCAATCTCTTCCCAGTCGGCACCCAGTCGTTGGGCGCTCAGCACGATGGCATTGACGTCGACCCCGTAGCAGCTCGTTTCCGAATTGGCCAACCAATCACAGAGGTTTATGGGCGCGATCAAACTGCGGACGCGACCTTCCAGGTCCCAGTGTGGCTGCGGGGCTGAGGCAATTTCGCGGAGGAGCCGCTCGACAGGTTCCCAGAAATCAGTGCGACCGCTGAGGAGAAATCCGGGGCACAACTGCGGGCGGCTCAGCCGTCGAGCGGTTTCTGCATAGCTGAC
>CAITXU010000066.1 GCA_903896505.1 uncultured Verrucomicrobiota bacterium
GGGTTGAGGCGCCACTCCCGTCGGTTTGAGGCATTTGCCGTGGAATTTGTTCCTAAACCCGGGAATTTGAGGAGGTTTGAGGCACGCGCACCCATGTAATTTGAATCTTGGGGGCGTTTGTAGGCCGCTTACAGACGCCTTGCAAGGGGCTTTAGAACAGTCCCAGCTGGGTCACCGGGGGAGGCGTCACGGGAATTCCCGTAACGGGGGCCGAGGGGGCCTTGGCGAGCTTGGTTTTGCGGCGGGGGGCGCTGGCGAGTTGGCGGGCGGCTTCGGCCATCTGCTTGAGGTGCTCGGCCTCGGGGTTGGGCTTGGCAGCCATGCCGGATAGGACGGCCAGAATGGGGTCGAGGCGGGCGCTCAGTCCTTTGGCTTCTTCGTAGTATCGTTCGCCCTGGTGTGAGGGCGAACTCCGGAGGACCAGCCTCGGTAAAATCGATCGACCATTGGAGCAATTCATCGTTGCGCCACGAGAGCGTTTGGTCGGGGGCCAGAAATCCCCACAAGACCGGGACCCAGGGAGCATCAGCAGGGGGCGGTGCCGGTTCCTGACCCACCGTGAAGACGGTCCACTCTCCGGTCGGACTGAATCGCACCGCCTGAAGACCGGAGGTCAACGGCGACTGTTGGCGGGTCGACCAGGTCGCGAGGAACGGCCAGAACGGCATCAGTACCGGTTCCGAAGTCAGCCGTCGCAGTGTGCGGTACAAAATCCGGGCGGCATCGCCAGCCACCAGGACGGTGTACCGTAGGCGGCATCGAAGCGTTTGTGAAAAGGACCGGCGCCCCTGCCGTTGGGTCAGACTGGTTTCCGTATGGGTCACCACCGAAAAGCGTCCTTCGACCGGAGTCGACCAATTGGGGCCTTCGGTCACCAGCCACACCGGGGTGTCTTGAATGGTCAACGACTGCATAGCGAGCGGGCAATATCGACTAAGGGACAGGTCATTTATCGAATCGAACCACAACTAAGGGACAGGTCATCTGTAGTTCCATTCGGCTGTCGGACAGGATGATAGGGTTAGCTCCGACCGGTGACTTCGTGGACGGTCTGTCGGCTGGCATCGATCAGGAATTTCCGGCCTTCGACACCCGACAGGTACCGTCGAGCTGCCGAGCCGTCGTCGTGGAAGGCGAAATGAAAGTGCTGAGCCGGAGCCACCGTGCCCGGTTCCCCGAGACCACCGCTGCGATGGGGTGAGCTCCGGGTGGACGAAGCGACGGGCGCGGACGAGCTCAGCCGGTCCAGGTCCACCACGCCCGTATTGAGCCCGGCGATGAAGGAGGTTCCCAGTTCAGCCACCGCCGCAGAGCGAAGGACGGCCTCCCCGGGTGACAGCAGGGCGGGAATGGTGTCGAGGTTGAGTCCCCCGGAGGCAAAGCGGCCCAGTCCACCCGACGGCACGGACGCGATTCCGTTGGCGAGGCCAAAGAAGCCGCCCAGTCCTGTTCCCACGATGGTTCGAACGATCAGGGCCTGGGCTGCCACTTCGATCAGCTGCTGAACCACCCGCTCACCAGTCCGGACAAAGGCATCGCCCCATTGTCCGGTGACGAAAATGGCATTGGTCAGTTCGACCGAGACTGCATGGACGCTGGAGGCCCATCCAGCGGCGATCACCTGGGCGGACCGGTCGCCGAGGCGGTTCCAACTGTGCATCGTGGCCCCCAGTTCGGAAGGGAGGCTGTCAGCAAGGCTGGCGTTGTTCGCTCGAACGGAAGAAAGCGATGGGGTGGAACTTGGGGGCAGTCCGGCGGCTGGGTTGCCCGAGCCGGGCGATGGACCTGCGGGTCCGGCACTGCCGGACAGGGTGCCCAGGAGCGCGTGCAACTGGGTGGCGGCTAGACTGGCCTCGGTCGCCACCTGCGAAAGGGCGTCCCGGGCGGCCAGAAAGGTTCCGGACCAGCCGGCGGAATCGGAACCGAGGGAAGGACGATGGGAGCGGCGCATGGGCGGTTACTTCTTGACCCGCTGGTCCGGGGCCGGGCGGGTGAATTGATGGACCGGTTCCATCAGCCATTGGAGGGCCAGGATGCGGGTTCCGGCAAACCAGGGAACCGGGATGGCCTCGGCGTTGGTGACGGCTTCGCGCGGGTCCAGATTGAGGAGCGGAGAGGTGTCCCGGGGAAGATTGGAGCCTGTTTTCATGGTTTGGATATCCGTGGGAAGGGTGCGGCCCCCAATCCCGTAGTTGACGGACGTGAGCTGGCGCTGATTGAAATTCCCGGTGCCTCTCACTCATCACCTGTGGCAACGTCGATGAAGGTCCGTAGTTCGCGCAGGGTATAGGTCTTGAGATCGGGGTATCGATGACCGCGCCGAATCAGGTGGTGGAGGACACCCGCGAGGGGGTTGGCGGGCCGAACGCCCGACGCAGGCGTTCGGCCACGGCTTTTCCCGCCGCGACCACGTCCTCATTGAGGGTCAATTCCAGAGCCGATTGGGTGAGTTGCACCACCGCCGTTCCGGGTAGTGACTGAAGTTCGTCCGCACTCAGCCCGACACTGTGCTGGAGCAGAAAGGAAACTGCGGTTCCGGCCTGGGTAATCAATTCCGGAAGGAAGTCCGCGGTGGGCCGTGGTTTGCCATCGGACGTCAACATGGCGGTCGTGGCCGCACCCAGACGTCGGAAGAATTCGAGGGCCTCAGGCCAGGCGAGTTCGCGGACCTCGAATTCCCGGCGTCCGATGAGCAGTCGGGTGGGTGGGGCAAAGCAGGAGTGGTTCATGGGATGATGGGGGAGTGAAGGGCTTCGGAAGAGGACTTTGAACGAAGGACAGGGGAATCCATCAGAGGCGCTCGTGGATGACCGGAGCGGTCCAGCATTGGACATGCAGCTCGACGGTGCGAAAGCCAGTCGTCTGCTCTTCACTATCGCCATTGACCCAAAGCGACCCACTGAACCGGTGCTCGGCCCTCACGGCGGTCGATTGCTGATCGTACTCGTAAAAGGCCAGGGCACCCTGGAGGGTGGGTTGTCGACCGGAAGTCAACGACCGGTAGGAGTAGGGAAGGGCTACAAACTGGACCGAGAGGTTGGCTCCGGAGGGAATGGTGCCGGTGCTGAGGATCGTCAGGCGACCGGCCGCCAGGTCGATGGAGTAATCCGCCCCGAGGGTTTTTGGGACTCCGGCGAGCGAGACCGTGAGGTTCGAAAGATGGCTGGCGCCGACCGGATAGGTTCCGCCTGGAACCACCGACGTCAGTTGGATTGAGCCGTTGCTGACCCCGGGACTGTCGGTGGCGACCAATGGACCCTGGGCCTTTTGCAGCAGGAGCAGGAGGCGGTCGACGTACTCATCGAGCGTGAAGAGATAACCAAAGGCCAGTGTATGGATATACGATGCATCCACGATGCGGACGCCACCGACCGAGGCCAGGTGTTCGACGGCCTCGGTCCGGTCCATTCGTTTGAATTTGGCCACATTTCCCAGGTCCTCCTCGTACCCCTGTCCCGGTGGGGTGAAGTAGAGGCGACCGGTGGTCAATCGCTTCGCAAGGGGATTGCCAGCGTCGGGCATACGAGGTCGGTAGGGATTTGAGGTTTCGAGTCAATCCGAGGCATTCAGCGGACCATGTCGGGGGGGCCGAAGATGGTGGCTCCACAAACGGCGAGGCGCCGCTTGGTGGCTGTGGGGGCAATGGCGGCGACGTTGGTGCTGCCGTCGTAAAGGACCTTGACGGTATGAACGGCGCTGCTGAAGAAGTTGACATTCCCGGGAACACCCCCCGGGGGAAAGAGATTGATGGGAACAAACCGGTTTGCTCCGATAAACAGGTCATAAAAGGGATTCAGAGGCACGCCATTCACGGTTCCCACGGGAGTTCCATCGAGATAGATGCGCACCTTGCCGGCACCCGTTCCGCCTTGGAGGAGGAGTTGGGCACCGGCTCCCGTGAAGGAAAACCGGACAGCGTCCCCCGGGGTGTCCGTTCCCCGAATCAGGGTGGAGGCATTGTCCCCCGGCTTCTCGGTGAGGTCCCATCCGCTGCCGGAATAGGACAGGGTGGAAAGCGCCACCTCCCGGCGTGCGGGCACACCCCAGATGCCACCGTAGAGAACGGCGGTTCCGGCGGTGATGTTGACCGCGATCGAAATGTTATCAAAGGCATCGGGCTTGCCATAGTTGTACAAACTGGCGGGTAGCGCCCGCATCTGTTCGACTGAAAGGATTTCCACGACGGCCGGTCGCGGTCCGACATTTCCAAAAGAACCGGTGGCCACCGTGGTCGCCCCCACCGAGATGGAATAGGAGAAACCGGACGGGGAGTTCGCGAACCCGTCGACCAACAGGGAAAAGGTCAGGGCATGGGGATGGGCGAAGACGGCGGAAGCCCCCACGGGCAGGGCCACGGCACCGTTGGCCACCGGGCGATTGCCCACCACGATGGCGGGATTGGCTGAATTGAAAAATGCGGGATTGGAATAGGCAATGTTCGTGGCGTAACTCCCGGAGGCCGGAAATTGAAACTCCATATCCATGCCGTAAGGGAAGGCCAACTGGGCGGCAGGGCTGGCGGCTCCCGGCAGGCTGGTTAGAATGGGGGAGGCGTTGATGCGTTCGGACCTCTGTCGGTTTGCCGGAAGGACGGCCCGCATCCAGGCAGCCCAGAGCAGATGGCCGGCGTCATTCGGATGCAGTTGGTCACCCGGCGGACTGAACACCACGCTCCGGAGATTGCGCGCCTCAAAGGCCCGGGCCCAGGTATCGAGAAACATGGCCCCATGCTGGTCCGCGATGGTGCGCAGGACGGGGCCCTCCGCCTGCCGGTCATTCCAGCTCACCGCCTGATTGGCCTCGGTGGCATGCAGAATGACCGCGCTCCCCCGGGCACGCGCCCGCTGCACCAGGCGCTCAATGTAAGGGAGCTTGTAGTAAATGGAGTTGTTGTAGTAGCCGATGATCACCAGGTCGGGCTGCGTATCGAGCACCGGCGATCCGCCCCCCGTTCCCGCCAGATCGCCGTAGATGGTGCTGACGTATCCAAGATTTCCCGATGTGGCGACCTGGGCCGCCACCACCGATGTTCCGATCATGCACATGCCCATGGTCGGGGTCTGGGTGCCCACCGAATAATTGGTCACTGACCAGACGGCTGTGTGGGGCAGGTAGACCGCCGGAAGCCAGCCTGCTTGATTGAACAGGATATCCACCCAGTTGGTCGTAAATCCTGGATACGGTCCCGAGATGGAATCACCCAGAATGGCCACCGCCACCGGCTGGCCACCGTCCAACAGTTTTTGCTTAATTCCTTCAAATCGATGCGCTGGAACATCGGCATCGGTGGCGAGGGGAAGCTGGGAGATGACTCCGTTGGCGTCAGTGACAATCTGCGCCAGCCACTTGGTTCCCATGTCGAGCGCCCGCGGATAGTTGTGGAGCGCCAGATCGAAGAGATCGATGCCGACATTGTTGGTGGCGTTGGGCAGCAGCGGGACGGACTGGGCGGCGATCGGTGTCAGGCTCCCATCCGCCCACCGCAACTGGCAGGGGGCCAAGGCCAGCGACAAACCGTTCGGCGACAGGCGGTACGCAGGTTGGGAGGCGGTCGATTGCAGGCTGCCGTCGCCAAAGACCACCGGAGCCCCCGCGCCGAGAACCAGCCCACCCGCCAGATAATTCGACCGCCACGGATTGGACGCGGTGCCGAGATCGCCTCCAGCCAGACCGCTGAACACGGTGCCATTGGTCGTCACGAGAAGGGCCGCCCGGGGATTCCTGGCGTCACCGATCATCCAAAGCGCATTGGAAACAAAGTTCTGCCAACCCCGTGAACCGTTTGCTGCATCGGGCAACACGTAGATGGGCGTGTTGTACCCCTGAAATTGCGCGTGCGCGGTGCCCAGGAGAACCAACAGGTACAGGAAACGGTGCGATATCCGGAAGAGCTTCTTCATAAGCATTGATGGGGACGATCAATAAATCACGAGGGCATCGGAAACGGCGACAGCATGGGACCCGTAGGAGGGTCCGGTCCGGGATGGGTTGTCGCCCGCGTAGTTCAGGACCAGCTCGGACTCGGTTTCACCGCGGTCGCCAGTGCTCGCGAGCGGGACCGGGGCCGGGAATGACCATTGAAAAATCCAGGGAGGGCGACCAGGGGCATAGAGGTCTTGAGACTGCATCAAGGTCCCGTTGCCGTACAGGTTCACCTGACCGCCGGCGGTGGACCTCCGGAAGGTCAACTGCACTCCCTGGCCTCGAAATCGAATGCCCAGGATGTCCCCCGGTGTGTCGGAGGAAAGCAGGTGCGGATAGCCTCCGGAGGGGTCCCCGGTGTCGTCGAACCACGAGGGAGTCAGGGTCCCTTCCGGTCCGCCCCGGCCCAGGGTCAGTTTGCGATGGCGCGGTCCACGGAAAAGCACGCCAAGGATGCGGGCGTTTCCGTTGGTGATCACGATGCGGAGCGCCCCATGATTCCAGTACCCCGGTCCAGGGCCGCCCATCAGTCCTGTTGCGGAAAGATTGGCAATCGCGGGTAAGACCTGACTGACCGTCGCCAGGTCCAGCATCCCGGGACGCTGAACAGGCCCGGGTGCTCCCGGAGTGTTGTCATCCGTGTACTGAATGTCGCGGATGCGTTGTTCCCCACCGTTTTGATCAATCCAGGCGGAATAGCCCGAGAACGAATTGGTCCCGACACCGTTGGTTCCCACACCCCGTTCGAAGGTCAACGAGGCCGATGACCAGCAGGAATGATAATAATCTACAAAGTTTCTCGAGGACGGCGTCCCGGGTACCGAATAAATCGAGGTGGTGCCAAAAGCGTGGGCCAGGTTGTCCTGCCCGGGGCCACCGGCATCATTGCCCGTGGTGACCCCGGCCGACCGGGCAATCGGTGTCCCGGCCACCCAGGTGGCACCCCATCCCAGGTAGGGGGCTTCCGAGGCGATGGCTGGTTCCAGGACCCGCGCTGGAGGCATGGCCATCGACTGCGGGGCCTGGGGCCACGGATTGAGGACTCCCAGGATGGCCTCCGCCCAGGCATTCCAACCCGCCTGATTGCAATGCACCGCGTCGACATAGGTGTTTGTTCCCTGCCGGTTCCGTTCATCCACATAGGCGGCGGTATCCGCCACGGCACCCCCGATGGTTTGGGACAAGGTCGAGACGGCGGTGGCGAGCGGGGCCAGGCTGAGCGGACGCCCGGCAAAATCATTTTCCGTCAAATAGACCACCGACACCCCCCGGGCCAGACAGCTTCGACTGATGGTTTCGAGGTCGGGATAGGCATAGGTCCCGGACGTTCCCGCGACGCCATCGACTCCAAAACCGAGGATCACCAGGTCGGGCGACGGACTGAACACCCGTGAATAGCCCGCCTGCGGCGTGAAGGTGCGCAAGGCCGAGCCTGCGGGCGGCCCGACCAAATCGAGGGCGGCTCCATGCCCACCGGCCCCCTGCGCAGTCGAGCCGAATGACTGGGCGGACCGACTGAGCAGAGCCAGCCCGTATTCGGCGTGCACGCCCCCCAGCCCGAAATTCCGGACCGTCACCGCCCCGACATTGGTCACCGTCAGGCCGAGTGGACCCAGCAGGGGTGAAAAAAGGAGGTCCTTCCACATCACGCCGCTGCCCGAACCCTCGGTCGTGGAGTCGCCCAGCAGGACGGTCTCCCAATGGGCGCATCCGGACAACAATCGCCCTTTGGCCCCCGGGATGCGCGTCGGCAAACCAGTGAAGTCCGAGTTGAGCAGCGGTGTTCCGACCGGTCCGGCGGTATCGGTAACCACCACCGCCAGCAGGTGCTCTCCCCCGCCACCCAAAAAGCGAAAGAGTGAATGCAGCCGCCCGGTGCCATAATTCAGAACCAGGTAATTGGTGAAGTGGGGGAACAAGGTCAGCGAGCCCCCGGCAAAAGCCAGCCTTGAACCGTCAGGCCACACAATGCTTCCGGGCGATACCGTCACCACCAAGCCCGAAAAGCTCAGGGCAAATGGGGCGGTGGAACGTGAGCTCAAGGCGGCAGCGAGACCGTTGGTGAGTCCCGCCCATTGGGCCTGCGAGACAAAGCCCCCCGAGCCGCTGATTCCGCCCATCAGGTTCGAGGAATTTGCCGCCCAAAAATTCGTCGGATAGATGACGGCCCCGGTGGCATCCACCGCCACCGTCTGACTCAGAATGGTCTGACCCGACAGCCGCACCGGTGTGTGAACCACGAGGCATCCCATCACGAAAATCCAGCGAAGAAGTCGATTCATAAGGAAGGAAGGTTGGGTCCAAAGGCAAGGGAAAGTCCGGCCGGCGTGCCGACCAGCAGCAGGGTGTGAAACGAAGGACGACCAGTGACCGGATCGACGGCATCCAGGTTGGGAAGTTGTAATTGGGTTACCGTCCATCGGACCCGTTGGCCGGGGACCACCCCGTCATTCCCCACCCGCAGCTGCGGCGCGAGGGCACTGCCCCCGATCCAGACCGTGTGCCATTGATCGGTGGGATCGCGAAACTGAAGCGCCCCGTCCTGAAGCCGGGCCGTCGGTGCCCCGGTGGCATCCTTCGCTCCGGCGACAATTTGAAACGGGTAACCCGGCGGCGGACCGAGCTCAATCGAGTAGCCCGCGCCACCCGTGAGGTCGGTCAACCAGAGTCGCCCCTGCCGGAAGGCAAATCCCGGTGTCGCGGGGGCACCGATGGCCGGTGCCAGCCGAACCCCGGGCCCAACCAATTCGTCGAGCGTGTGGGTGGCCTCGTCGTCGGGAACCGTGAATTCCACTGGACGGTCCCACGCCGTCATCAGCTGATACCACCCGGGTGCGAGACGAAGGCCCACCATGCCCTGGGAATCCGGTGTCGCCGAGATGTCCGAGGCACTGATCAGCACTGCCCCCAGCAACTGGGGAGAAGGTCGACGCGACACCGTCACCGGGCGGGTCAGGGACAGCCCGTCACAGGTTTGAACTCGAAAGACGACGGTGGCCATGTTCAGACAATCGGTTGCTGACCCAGATCGAAGTCGAGTTGTCCGCCGACCAGTTCCAGACGAACCAGCCAGACCCCGCGGCCCACCAGGGCGTCCGGGCGGCCCTCGTGCGGCAGCGGGGTGGCGGAGACCGGTCGGACATAGACCCCGGGAAAAAGCCGTCCCGTCACCGGTTTGGGCAGGCCGCTGCCCGGCGGCATCGGCCCGGGCGCGAGCCCCAGCACCAAGTCCTTGAGGGCCACGACCCCCGGAAGGCCGAGACCGCCAAAGACGGCCTCGGTCCGGTTCGCCACCTGCCGGTCCGCCATCAGGAGACTGACGAGTGCGGTTCGGCGCACGTGTATTTGGCGTCCCGCATGGAGGGTCTCGTATCGGTCCCCCTCGTACACCAGGAGACAGAGGCGGTCGGCTGTCGCCTGCAATTCCTCGACGGCGACTGCCAGGTCCAGCTGGTCAAACCGGGCGACCCGTCCAAAGGCCGGTTCCCCTTCCCAGCGCAACTGCTCCAGACACGCCTGCACGGCATCCAGGAGCTCTTCCGTGGAGGACGGCGTGGTCATACGGTGGCCTCCAGGTGGGTGGCCTCGATATGGGTCGGCACCAGCACTCGCCCGCCCCACGCCGCCCGTGGGGCGGCTTCGGAGGCGGACGGGTTGGGCGGGAGCAAGTCGGCAAAGCGCCCGTCGCGGATGTCTTCGAGCTCGCGCAGGGCGGCATCGTGGTCCCGTTGCACCGACTCGGGCACCGCACCGCCCGGGAAGGAGAGCAATTGATGCACCGCGAGGCATCGGACCAGTCGCCGCCACCGGTCGGCCGGGAGTTCGTACCGACCGGTATAGTCCCGCACCAGCCCGGCCATTTCCGCGATCACCTCGGTGATCGGTTGGGCCAGTCCCCGGTTGAGACGGGCGCGGAACAGCTCTTCCAGCGTCTTTTGGGACAAAAGAAGGTCCGATTCGGAAAAGGCCGGGGTGGGCATCGCGTATTGGGGTAGAGGGTGTTTGTAAGAAGCGGCGGGACGCCGCTGCCACTTTGTTGAGACCAATGACCGGGTCGGATTAGGCACTCACCAGCAATTGGCCGCTGGGCGTCTGACCGGCGGCCACGCCGAACATGAAGGCCACGCGCATCACCGCCTGACCCAATTGATGGTTCAGGTACTGCACCAGCATCACGCTCATGCCGGTGTCGGGATTGGTCACCACCGTGGTGACGCCACCGCCCGATGCCCCGGGGAAGACGGTGGTGTAGTCGTTGGGCAGCCGGGTGGCCAGGATGAGGGCATCGGGACTGAACCCGAACCCGGTGAGATTGCCCGTCGGAGGAAGGTTCACGGCTTCATAAATATCAAATCCGGCGACATTGGGCAGTTGATAGCCGGTGATGATCTCGGGGCGCTGGTAGGCGGCGAGGCTGACCAGGGCCGAATCGCTGGCGAGCGCCGCGAAATAATCACTGTAGAGCAGCAGCGTCCGATGGGTCGTAGGCACGCCCCGCTTGCTCAAATCGCGCGCCATCGCCACCACGGTGGCCCGTCCAAAGCCGGCCAGCGCCTGAATGGTCTTGGCCGGAAAGGTGACCGGTACCAGCAGGGCATACAGCGCGTCCACCAGGCTCTTGCCGAGGGCATAGTGGATTCCCTCCTCCTGCTCGCCAAAGAGCATCCGCCGGGTGCTGGCCAGGTCGTTCGCCGTGAAGGCAATCTGAACCGCCTTGTGGGCGTTCAGGGTGACGTTCACGTCCGTGCTGGTCACGTCGCTCGTCGCATAGCCGGTCGCCGGTGAATAGTCGGTGACGCCCGGAATGGTCCGAATGCGCGTCCGGATGGTCTGATTGAAGGCCGCATTTTCCGGACTGAAGTCGGTGCTGATCCGGTTCAGGACCGGGAACCGCAGCTTGAGCAGGTCCAGGGCCCGCTGGGTCACCAGATCGCCGACCAACGTTCCGAGGGTATTGGCCGCCTGAATCACCGATTCATCGCCCCGTGCCACCCGGGCCCGCAGGTCGCGGGCCCAGATGGCTCCCCGCTCCCCGCCCGGACGCGCGGCTGCATATGCTTGAATGACCCGGCGCGAATCATCGGCCACCACCGCCGCCGTCCCGGAACTGGCCGTGATGACGGTTCCCAAAGCCGGATGCGACGGAAGGGCCGCCAGCAGGGCGGCGTGGGCCGGTTCCTGCTCGAGCAACCGCTGCCATTGCTCCTGCAGGTCGGTGTTTTGCGGCGGCAGTGCGCCGCGGGCGGTCGCCGCCTGCACCGCGGCGCGAGCGGTCTCGGCCCGCTGCTGGCGGAGTTGCCGGTGCAGTTCCTCCCGCTCCTGCCGCCACAGCTCGGTCTCCGCTGCGGCAATCGGCGGCTGTGGCGTATCGCCGGAACGGGACCCGTTCGTTGTTGGAACCGGCGGAGCGGACCCCGCCGTGGCATCAGTGCCGGGTCGCTCCGGAGGAGTGGCCGCTGCCAGAACCACCGGCGAAGTACAGGCCGGCAGGTTGAGCGTGGCGTGGGGAGAGGTGGCGTGAGGCAGCAGGACAGGCGTGCCGCCGGGAGTGGATTCAGTCATGGTGTGAGGTGTGGAGTCTGTGCCTGCGGGAGTGACCGCAAACAGACAGTTGGATTCGGTCAAAGAGGAGGAGGCCCAGAGCGGGCGCATCTGTAGAAAGGCGGGATCGTTCACCAGACCGCCCATGTTGAGCGGAGCGCCGGTGACCCGGGCCGGGTCACCGTCGTCGAGCAGGAAGGCCGGTGAAAAGGCCCGGTAGGTGCGCCCTACCACCGCCCCGGCCCCGGCGTCCGACCATTCGACCCGGGCATACACCCCGGGCTCGGGGGCGTCGCGCCAGACGAATTCCAGGGGCCATGCGGCGGCCGCCTCGTTCCGGTGGTCGAAATCAAAGAACGGTCGCTGCCGCGACGATTCCATGTGTGCCCGCCATTGCGCCTGAAGGGTTGACGCCGTCTGAGGGTCGACCCGCACCCGCACCTGGACGGGAACCCCCTCGCGGGTCGCATGCAGGGTGTGGACACCGGACGGCATCCACATGAGCTCCGCGGGCGGGGCATCGGCGTCGATGCGCAGTGGCGCACGGGATAAGGAACAGGTGACGGGGTTCATGGGAAGCGAAGACCTCCAAAATCGGACGTTAATCATGACCATGAACTGGACAAGCATTCCGGCGGCCATGCGACGGAGCGCAGGTTTCCAAACCTGCTGTACCGCGGGCCTCCAGGCCTGCCGGGCTGTAGGGCGAACCGGAGCGCTTCGGGACGTGACGCGGCGCAGATGGCCCGCGGGTTTGACCGATGCACGTCGGCCCCATCCCCCAGCCCTTCTTTCTCTGTGTCCTCTGTGGTTAAACCTCCTGACCGTGGGCAAGGGTCCAACCACAGAGGGCTCAAAGGGCTCAAAGAACCCATTGATTTCAAGGGCGTTTGCTGGAAGCGCCTGGGCGGGCGAAGAGCCGCTATTTGGACGACAGGAATGCCTGCGCTACAGCGTGGATTCGATGGCTGATCCATAAAATAACGTGTCATCAATAGTTCGGCATCTGGGCCACCGAAGCCCGTCCGACGGGGGATTCCACCACCGGTTCAGCCGGACCCGGCTCGGGGATGTCATGCCTTCGGTAAAACCAGGCCCGGGGCAGCCGGACCCCTTCGCGGAGCAACAGTTGGTCCCGTTGCGCCAGGGCCACGGCGTCCTCGGGGCGTCGTGCCGCCGACATCACTTTGGGTGCCTCCGAGGCATCGCCGTAGTTCACCCGCAGCAGGGCCGGTATCCATTGCCGGTTGATGACCTCGTCCACCCATCGCCCGGCCGCCTCGATGGCCTCGTCGCGCACGTTCTTATGGATATGCCCGAGGGCGCGGGAACCGCTGGCCGGAACGTCCGTGGTCAGCGTCTGGCCCAGGATAAGAATGTCGCACAGCCGGTCCGCCAGCGTTTGCACATAGGCCTGCGGATTGTCGCCGCCCACCCGCGCCGCCTCCTTCAGCTCGAGCTGGGTGCCCGCCGGAAACGCCGCCCATCCCGAATTGCCGATCTGGGCGAGCATGTCCTCCAGGATGGGAAGCAGCGATGGATTATGCGGATCATACGTCGCCCAACGGATGGGCATGCCGAACACCTGGGCAAAGTTCAGCAACCATTCCGCCGAGAGATTCGCCGCCGCCCACCAAAAGGCCAGCGGACGCAACAGGGCACCGGCGGTCGCCAGGCCACTGCGCGACTTGCACACCGCCACCAGGAATTTATCAGGCGGAAATGGCTGAAACTCCCCCGGCTGACCGAGGCCGGTCGATGCAGGTGCCGAAGCCCCGGAGGGCCATCGCAATTCGAGGGCACCCTGGGCTGCCGTCCAGCCATAATGCTGCGGATGCACCCACCGCGTGGCCCGTGGGGCAAGGACCGATCCGCGCACCGGACGTGAGCGGGCCTCCCAATCGATCTCAAGCACCGAGACCCCCTTGGCCCACGCATCCAGCAAATCGAAGACCGTCCCGCCAAAATCGTTCTCATCCGCTCCCGGACGCGGGCGCAACTCAAACAGTAGTTCCGACACCAGTTCGGCTCGCTCGACCGCCTTCGGCGTTGGTGCACGACCGGGGAGTCCTGACGGAATCACCTCGCGGTCGAGACCCACCACCGCCCGCTTCAATTCCAGCAGGTTTTTATTCAGTCGGGGCCAGGTGTCCTCCATGACCTGGAAGAGCTGCCAGCCCGCCAGCAGGTCGCCGGCGAGACCCAGCCGCAGCACCGACTCGATCATGGCCGGGCTGTAGAACCGGGCCCCGGGATTCAGCCAGTAGCCCTGACTCGACGAGGGGAGAATCCGGTGGAGGGCCGGGGGAATTCCGCCCGGGCCGGTGGGACGCGGCAGGCGTCCCGAGGTCCCGGTCCAACGACGCCATCGATGGGCTCCGGCCCGCCCTGCCCGTCGCAGGAACGCCCCCACCGATAGTGACTTTGACATCGCGTCCATCTGCGGAACAGCCTGTGGCATGTCCGGGGCAATCGTGAGTCACGGATGGATTGCATTGTATGGATTGGCTGAAGAATGCGCGACGGTGGGTAAACCGGACCGGGCACGGTGTCAGAGTTTGTCCGCAGATTTGCGCAGATTCACGCAGATTCAGAAAAAGGCATGATGAAGGAGACATCATGGGTCCGGGCACTTTGCAGCCGAAATCCTCCGTGGTAGGGCGAACCTCCTGGTGAACCGCGGCGGTTCGAACAACCTTTGGGACCACCGAGTCTTTGTAGCCGCACGTCAGTCGGCGCAAACTCTACTGGACCGGAACCCGTTCATCGAGAGATCGGCGGGTCTGCGGCCTAAAGAACAGCCGACGCTCGCCAGCGAAATCGCGCTCGCCCTTTAACGGGATGCAGAACCCCGATCGATCAGCGCCGTCTGACGAACGGCTACGGCGGAGAGGGCGACCGCCTCGCAACGTAGCGCAGACATTCCTGTCTGCCGTGTCGCCGACTTTCGAGTCGGCAGGGCCGCGACCCGTCTCCAAACGCCTCGGTTCACCAACGGCCCGGCAGGTAAGAATACCTGCGTTACGGATGTTCGGGCGTATGTTGGATTTAACTCTACTCCGCGTGAATTCCCCGTGATCAAGTGAGGCTAACTGCCTCTTTTAATCTGCGAAAATCTGCGTTCATCTGCGGATACTTCCCTTCCCGGTTGCAGGAGTTTGTCCGCAGATTTAGTCAGGCAGATTCCCGCAGATTCGGAAAACGCGGTCAACGCTTGCGCAGGATGACTTTTCCGTAGCTGGTGAGCAGAGCAACGGGATGCCGGACGAGCCAGTCCGATTTGAGTTTCTCGAGCGAGTGCAGGAAGGGAGCCCGCCGGGCGTAGTAGGGATGCCCGAAATAGCCGTGGTACTCCACGACTTCAAATCCCAACGATTCGAACCGCCGGATCATGGTCCGGGATGGACCCCGGCTCCAACTGTAGTAGGCCTTGAACTTGCCGTGGCGGTGACGGTCGCGCGGGGCGAAAATATCCAGCAGTTTGTCCGAGATGAATTCCGGCATCAATCGGTTGGCCAGGAACGGCAGGGTGTAGAGGGTCGAGAAACAGTGGGCACAGATGCCGCCCGGACGCAAAACCTGGTGGAGATTCCGGTAGTAGCGTTCTCCGTCCTGCACATGTTCATTGACCATCCGGCTGAATACAAAATCGAACGCCCCGATGAGGTCCGGCAGGGGGTCATGCCCGCTGAAGTCATGACAGAGGCGCGCGTAAGCGGGGTCAGATTTTTCCAACTCACTGGCGTCGATGTCGTTGGTGACATAATGGAGGCCATGCTTCCGGACAAAGTCCGTCGACATGGTTGGACCGGCTCCAGAGCCCACTTCAAGAATTTTTTTCGAGCCGAACCGTTCGATCAATTCTCCGAAAGCCTTGGGTGCCAGAGCCCAGCCTTCGAAGGCATCGAGGGGATGAAAGGCGATTTTCATGCAGGGAGTCTGGGCTGAATCGGTGAGCGGTGGTGAGGGGTGTACGGGTTGAAAGGGGTTTGAAGGAGTTTGCCCAGAGCGGCCACGGCGGCTTTGACCACTTTGAGCAGGGGACCTTCCAACGAAGACGCGGGGGATTATGGGGGAGAGGAAGTTGTGATCAAGGGTTTTTGGGTGGTCGGACAGGTCGACGGGCCGGGTCGGAGCCTCCATCGGTCCCATGGAAATGGGTGAAGAATCGACGCCGGCGACCGGGGCAGCATCGCCGTTGGCGGTTCACAAGAATGTCACGGGCGCTGGACAAGAATCCGGATAATCTGGCTTGCGCCGGTATCAACAGTTCGATTAAATCGTTCAGTTCAAACTGAACGAATCAATCGTTCGGTGAGTCCGGGATGGTTCGAGATCGTTCGCCAAACCACTTTGCCACTGCGAAGTGACGGGCACGAAGTGTCCCGCCCCCTGTTCATGGAAGCAACGTTAAGCAAGACCCGGCTGGGCTTTATTGAGACAGCAGGCGGTCTGTGCCAGAAGGTGGGGATGCCCCGCTCCACCGGCCAGATTTTTGGGCTGCTTTACCTCTCATCCACGCCCCTTCCACTCGAGGAGATCGCCTCGCTCCTGAGCATCAGCAAGGCGAGCGCCAGCACCGGGAGTCGACAGCTGTTGGGATGGCAGGCCATCCGGCAGGTCTGGGTGCCGGGTGATCGACGGGACTTTTTTGAAGCGCGTGGGGAACTGCGCGACGTCCTCCGGGCCGGGTACGACAACCTGATGCGTCCGAAGCTCGACAAGTCCATCCGCAAACTGGAGGGATTCGTTGACACCCTGGAGGCGGAGCGGACCGAAGGAACCATTTCCAAGGAAGAGTACCAATTCTGCCGCGCCCGCTTGCAGCAGTTGAAGAAAATCCAGGACCGGGTTCACCAATTGCTGCCGCTGGCGGAACGATTGTTGTGACGATTGCTGTCGTCGGGTCGAGCTGGGTTGCATCCATCATCGCCGCCCGTTAACCTAATCCAAGCCATGCAAACCCCAGGTTCCCGGCGTCGTCTGGTTCAAGTGTTGCTGTTGTTCGTCCTGTTCCTCGCCTCCAGCGTGGGGTCCTGGGCCTGGTTTCACGTCAGCCCGCAAAAGCACCCGGTCAGCTATCATTTCAAGGTCCAGCGACAGGTCGCGGGATACGAGTTTATTCCGGAAACCATCGCCGAAGAGGCGGTCGAGATTCTGGCGACCACCAATCTGTTCAATGGCCGGTTTGTCCGTGAACAGCGGGACCGTTTTACCGTTTTTGCCGGGGAATGGACGGGACGCGACGCCCGGGAAATGTCCGTGGTGCAGCACACTCCCGACATCTGCTGGGTCACCGTGGGTGCCAAGCCAGTCGACATGGGGCAACCGTCGGTGGTTGAGGTGCCATTGGCCGGGGAAAAGGTCTCCTTTGAATGTCGGGTGTTCAACATGGGCCGGGACACCGTCCCGGAGATGACCATCTGGTGCGCCACCGCCACCGGGCAGGTGCTGATGGAAGGGGGGCGCTTCTCCGGAGAAGCCACCACGGAATGGGAAAAGAGCAAGTTGATGAACCATCACACGCGCATCCGGTCGATGAATACGTTCATCCAGGCGGTGAAGAATCGGATCCCGGGCGATGGTTCCAAGCAGTTCGTCCGCCTCTCGACCGGAGTGACCGGCGACTGGCGGGTGACATTGGCCCAATTAAAGGATTTCGCCCGACAGTGGCTCGAGTTGGAAGTGACGCGGCAGACCCCGCCGACCTGATGGGGGTTCGCAGTGCCCAGCGGGCGGATGCCTCCTGGCGGATTCAGGCCCTCCGGTTCCCGCTGGCCTGTCTGGTGGTCTGGATTCATGCCCATGAACCGGCCATCCAGTTCGCGTCCGGTTCGAGCCCATTGGTCCTGCCCTGGGGCTACCGGTGGCTGGTGGAGACGCTCTTCAATGACATGGCACGGGTGGCCGTGCCGCTCTATTTCATTTTTTCCGGTTACCTTCTCTTCCTGCGTTCAGGGGAGAGGGGATGGCGGTGGGGAGAGGCGGTGGGTCAACGGCTGACACGGATGGTGGGGCCCTACCTGGTTTGGAACACCCTGTTCCTGGCCGTCATGATGGGGGGGCGCTGGATTCCGGGTGTCAGGAACTATTTTAGCGCGAGGAGTCCGTCGGTTCAGGAGTTGTCGGTCGGGCAAATTCTCGACCAGTGGTTAGGTATCCACGGGCATCCGGCGGATGTCCCCCTCTGGTACCTGCGCGACCTGGCCTTTCTGTTGGTCCTGTCCGGGGCCATTGCCTGGGTCCTGCGATGGCTCCGGGGGCCGCTGGCTCTACTTTACTTCGCCTCGGTCATCGGCCTTGAATTTGCCCTCCAACGCTTCCACACCCGGCTGTCCTCCGACCTTTTCTGGTTCAGTTGCGGCTGTTGGTGCGGGCTGCGGGGCGGGATTCCCGAACTGGTGGGGCGCTGGAGGCTGGCGGTGACGGTGGTCTGGTTCGGATTGTCAGTCTGTCGCGGATACGGCCTGTTGTCCTCGGGGATGTGGCGGTCGGCATGGGTCACGGTGCCGCTGGGCGTCTGGGTGGCCTGGAGTTGGAGTCACGAATTGCAGCGGTTTCCCCGGCTCCGGGCGAAGTGGCAACAGCTGGCCACCCCCTCCTTTTTTATTTTTGCCGTTCATGTGCTGCCTTTGGTCGCGCTCCGCAAGATCACGTGGCACTGGCTCGAAAGCGGCGGTCCGTTGGCCATCGTCGTGGGTCTCTATGGGTTGATTCCCGGGCTGGTGCTGCTGGCCTGCCTCTGGCTGCACCCGTGGACCCTTCGGCTGCCCTGGCACTGGCATAAATGGATCGACCCGACGGTGCGACCTCCCGGCCCGTCGGGGCAACGTGCCTAGTTTTTCGGTCGCTTTTTTATTAATCCTTTGGTCTCACCCATCCATTCCATATGAAATCCCTCGATTCCCAATTGACTGAACTGGCAGAGACCGTGGAACGATTCCGTGCCCTCCTCCCGGCGGTGGAGGCGGCAGGAATAGCCCTTCGGGATGCCCTTAGGGCGGGCAATAAACTGCTCACGGCCGGCAATGGTGGCAGCGCGGCGGATGCCCTCCACCTCTCGGAAGAGTTGGTCGGTCGGTTTGACAAAGAGCGCCCTTCGTTGCCCTCGATTTGCCTCAGCGCCGACCCCACCTTGCTGACCTGCATCGGAAATGATTACGGGTACGATCAACTGTTTGCCCGGCAGGTGCAGGGGCTGGGAAAACCGGGAGACGTGTTGGTCGTGTTCACCACCAGCGGCAATTCCAACAACCTGGTGCTGGCTCTCCAGGCCGCCCGCCAACAGGGCGTGACCACCATTTCCGTTCTTGGTAAAACCGGCGGCAAGGCCAAGGGACTCGCCGACCATGAGCTGATCGTCCCCAGCAACAACACCGCCCGCATCCAGGAACTCCACACCTTCGTCCTTCACTCCTGGCTCTCGATCATCGAGGCCGAATACCCCGCGACCAAATGATCCACGGACGATTGGAAGACGCCGACATCAAGCGGTTCATCCGGCGCGGACCGGTCTGGGCGAAAGCCCTGGACTGGCTCCGCGATGAAGCACCGGACGCGAAAATCGGACGACACCCACTCTTGGGCGAAGACGTCGTCGCGATTGTGATGGAATACGAAACCATGGCCCGCAGGGATGCCCGGTTCGAAAGCCACCGGGAGTTTGTCGATGTCCAGTACACCCTGGACGGGGACGAGGAAATCGACTGGTCCCCCCTGGACGGTCTGGTGGCGGATGGCCCGTTCGAACGGGACCTTCAATTCTGGCTGCCGCCCACCTCCGGTTGGAGCACGCTCTGCCAGCCGGTCGGCCGGTTTGCCGTCTTCTTTCCCGGCGATGCCCATCGGCCCAAGATTCGTCGCTCGGTCACTCTCATTCGCAAAGTGGTGATTAAGATTCGTGCCCGGTTGCTGGACCTCGATTCCCACTAAAGAGGTCTTTTCGTCAGGCCGTCGCTGGTGTGGCCGTCAAGTCCTGAACCGGTCCGGCGCGGTGATTTCCCTACTTCTTGTTCCATGAATACCTTGATCATGAACCCATTGCTCCGATTGGGGGGACTGCCATCCCGGATGAATGCCCGGCTGGCGGCCCGCCCGGCGGCAGGAAACTTTATGTGGCTCGCGCTGGACAAGGGCGTGCGCCTCATCATCGCCGTTGTCATCGGTAGTTGGAGCGCCCGATACCTCGGCAAGGCCAATTTCGGTCTGCTCAACTTTGCCATGCCCATCGTGGCGGTGTTCGCCTCCATCGCCCCCCTCGGCATGGAAGCCCTCGTCGTCCGCCAGCTCATTCAGGAGCCGGACAAGGCGGGACGCTGGCTGGGGACGGTGATGGGTTTCCGGACCACCGCTGCCAGCCTTTTCGCCCTCGCGGCCCTGGGTGTGGCCTGGCTCCAGCGGCCGGGCGACCCCGCCAGCCTTTGGATCACCGCCATCCTCGCCGCAGGCATGGCGGTTCAGGCCCTCGAAGCTGGCGAACTCTATTTTCAGGCTCGCATCGAGATGCGCCGACTGATCTTTCCCCGCCTGGGCCTCTCGGTCGTGCTGAACGTGATCAAGGTGGGTTTCATTCTCCAGGGCATGTCGGTCTACTGGTTTGCCGTGCTGACCGCGATTGAGCAGGGGGGCAGCGGCCTGCTCACGCTCTGGTTGATGCGCAGGGCTCTGGGAACCGGCCAACGTCTGCAATTTGAGTTTCAACGCGGATGGACCCTGCTGAAGGAATGCTGGCCCCTGGCCATTTCCGCACTCACGGTGATCGTCTACATGAAAACGGCCCAACTGGTCATGAACAGCCGCCTGAGTAATTCCGAGCTGGGTATTTTCGGCGCCGCCATCCGCATCCCCGATACCGTTGGATTCCTCCCTGCCATCCTGGCTTCGTCGATCCTACCCGGACTCCTGAAAAGCCGATCTCAGGGGGATGGCATCTATTTTGAGCAGCTTCAGCGATTTTTCCGGATCAACGCCCTGGTGGCCTACCTCGTCTGCCTACCGCTGTCGCTGGGATCGTTCCTGATCATCCCCCTGTTGTACGGCCCCGGCTTCCACGAATCTGGTCCGGTCATGGCAGTCTATACGTGGGCCTTGTTCTTCTCCTTTCAGGGGGTGGCACGGGGTCAGCACCTTCTCAATCTGCGCCTCGTCCGCCTCTCCCTGCTGTTCAGCGTGGTGGGTCTGTTCGTCAGTCTTGCCCTCAACTTTTTGTTGATACCCCGGTGGGGCACCATGGGGGCGGCCGTCGCCACGGCCGTATCCAATCTTTCTTGTTCCATCCTCACATCGTTCCTCGTTGCACCCACGCGCCGAATCGGTCGCATGCAATTGCTCGCCCTGGTCACGCCGTTCCGCGGTGTGATGAGGGAAATACGGGGCTAGGTGCTGTTCACCGGTGAACGTCGAAGCCACGCTACACCCGCCGCAGCATCCCCTCTTAATTGTCCGCCGTCATGAGTCCCGTCGCCTTCCTCGTCTTCAATCGCCCGGAATGCACCGCCCGCACCTTTGCCGCCATCCGGGAGGCACGCCCGCCCCGGTTGCTGGTGGTGGCCGACGGTCCGAGGGCAAACCGTCCCGGCGAGGATGTGAAATGCCGCGAAACCCGCCGGGTCATCGATGAGGGGGTCGACTGGCCGTGCGAGGTGGAACGGAACTATTCGCCGGTGAATCTCGGATGCGCCGAACGGGTGGCGGGTGGCCTGGACTGGGCATTTTCCCGGGCCGACCGTTTGATTGTGGTCGAGGACGACTGCCTGCCCGATCCCTCCTTCTTCCGCTTCTGTGATCAACTGCTGGAACGCTATGCGGACGACCAACGCATCGGGCAGATTTGTGGCAGTCCGTTCATATGTGACCGGCTGGAGCGTCCGACCAGTTACATTTTCAGCCGGTACGGACCCATATGGGGATGGGCCTCGTGGGCAAGGGCATGGAAGCATTACAGCCTCACCCTGGAGAGCTGGCCGGAGATCGAGCGCAGCGGCAACTTTCGCAGCTTTATTCCCGACCCCTTTGAACGCCGGTCACGGCGAAAAATCTACAACAGGCTGCATCACGGTCCGAGGCACACGTGGGACTTGCAGTGGGGCTACGCCAAAATGGCCAATTCGTTGCTATCGATCATTCCCACCCGCAGCATGATCGAGAATATCGGCTTCGGGGCCGATGCCACCCATACGGTCACCCATAATGGACCGGCACTCACCCGTGGCAGCATGCCGGACGTCCTGATCCACCCCACCAATATCCTTGCGGATGCGGTGTTTAATGAAGCTTTTTCCAGCGTGTGCATTTCCGGGAGCCTACAGAAACGATTTTCAGGAATTTTGCCTAACCTCAGCCGCCGGTTAGCAGCGGACATTGGCTAACCGCAAAGGTGCGAATGGTGGAAAAGCAGCCTCTCAAGAGCCCAAAGAGGTAAGAGTACAATGAAAAATCGGCTCCTGAATTATATATCGCGCCGTTGTTACCACTTCTCGCTACGATGGCGGAGTTCTCTATTCAAGAACGAAAAAGTCAATTTTATAAATTCCGATAGAATTGGACCGGTCCAGTTTATTATGGGAAAGCACTCATACGCCAATGGCATTCGGGTGTACGGCTAGCAACCAGAGCTTTCGGTGACTGTAGGGAAGTACTGTTCGATCGCCGAAGATGATCAGGCGGTCAGCACCTCTTCCGTGTTCAATTCGTGGGCTCCATCTGGCCGGGTCAATTCCAAGGGAAATATTCAGGTATGCAATGACGTTTGGATTGGTCATGGGGCCATCATTCTTTCTGGTGTCCATTTGGCTAATGGTGCCGTAGTCGGAGCCGGGGCAGTTGTCACTAAATCCGTTCCGCGCTATGCCATCGTGGCCCGAAATCCCGCCCGAGTCATCAAGCACCGGTTTGACGACGAAACCATCCGCCGATTGCTGGAGAGTCGGTGGTGGGAGTAGGATGAGGAAACCCTCCGCGAGCGCGCCCATCTGGTCCACGATATCCATCAATTCTTGAAAGACGGAGATAATCCTTCTTCGTACGAAGGATAATTTTTCAATCGATTTTATATGATGCAATGCAGTCCGTCCCTCTAGATTTCTCCGGACCTGAGTTCAGCGCTAACTTCACTGCGAAGCAGTGAATATTTGACCAAGCATGGTGCCCTGCTGATGGTGTACCTCAGCGTTAAAGCCCTGCGCCATCAGTTCCCCAAAATCCGGAAACCCCTCCGGACGGACAGCAGCATTTTCCGGGAGGAAGTCATGGAATGGTTTGAGAAAAATGCACTCCTTTACGTCTACTGGTTCACCTGTTGCAACCTTCTACCGCGCATTCTGCGCGAGGCCATTAGCACCGCCAAGAGCGCGTGGAAATTCATTCAATTCGACACCAAGTGGATGTCCAAAAATTTTCACTATTGCACCAAGATTGGGTGGAAGAGCAATCGCTGAGAGCTGTTGTGATTTTCGGCCCTGGCTTATCTGGTGGTGAATCAATTTGTCCGGATCAGGTTAATAGGCACGGAACTGGTCAAAGCAGTCTGCGGAACCATTCCCTTTCACCTCCCAAAAATCGCTGCCTTGGTCCGGGTCCGCGTGGGCCAAGCAGGAGCATCATTGCGTTCGCTGTTCCCACTTCACGGTGGCGAAAAAGAGCACGAGCCAACAAACCTTCAGTTTACCGGAATTCAATCCACAACAGTTATCCAAAAGAGAAACATTGACAGAGCGTTTCTACCTGAAATGCTTAAGCAACGAGATGGTAAAAGCGGAGTTATCACAATTTCCGGTCGCTTAACCGGCCCGCAAACGCTCTCCTCCGTGTTCCAGCCTATTTCACACACTCAAGACCGATATTGAAGCAGTTTCCCTGATTGCTTTTAGAATTCTCCTTCGATATTGTCGCCGATACCCAAGGGACCACCGCACTACTATTAAGAATATGAAACACGCGAGAGAATACCACGGCTCTAGCATGGATATGGTGGTTGACGCAAAACTGCGTTCGCTGCTTCAGGAGACATTCGTAAAGGAGGGCATCACCCACGTTATTGAAACGGGAACCTATCTCGGGCTCGGTTCGACAACTTTCGTTTCAGAATCTTTCCCAAAAGGCAGACCGCCTGAGGAATTCGTGACGATTGAGGTCAATTGGAAAAGTTGGCGTCGGGCGCGCGCTAATCTTCGCCGCTTTCCGACGGTCAAGGCCCTCTGGGGGCGAACTGTGGCCGTTGAAAAAGCCCTGAAGTTTCTTGAGAGTGACGGTGCGCTCCGTAACCCAAATGAACACCCCGACATCCTGATTGACGATACGACAAACCCTCTTCGATTTTACCAGAACGAACTAGCGGGGTCACTCGGGGGAAGCCCCCGGATATATAAACCGTGGCAATTCATCCCATGGCTATTCGACCGGAAATTCTCCAATTCCGGTGATAATTTACTGGAAAAATATCTCACGATGTTCAAAACAAAGAAGCCATTGGTTATCTTAGATTCGGCGGGTGGTATTGGCCTTCTGGAATTTTCGATTGTGCGAGAAACCATGAAAGGTTTTCCGTATGTCCTTCTGCTGGACGACATCAATCATCTTAAGCATTTTCGTAGCCATCAACAGATCAAGGAAGATAACCACTTTACTATTATCGGATCAACCGAGCGATGGTTGCTTGCCAAGCACACAGCATGAGCGGAGGTAAAGCCGCCCTCGGCCTACAAGAATTCTCCGTCTGAGTCCCCGAGTTCAACCAGCGTTAAGTCACGCTCGAATCGTAGGACGGTGGTCACCTTGGTTTTCATGATCGGGTTTGGTTAACCCAAACTCTAGCAATTACCTTTCACCAGAGAACGGAATGAGTCCGCACGGTACTTACTAATTATTTTGTACTTCGGGCGATCCAGATCTTAAAGCCGAGACTCGCGCTCATTGACAGAGCGACCAGCGACCGCATTTCTTTACTGGGTGTGGCGTTCGCGGTTTGACTGCTATTCACGCTGGCGATGCGACGCATCAGGTGGCGACACTCCCGTTAACCGGAAATCAATCAATTATGGCCAGCCAAAAGGACGTACTGACCTCGCGTTTCAGGTCACCAATTTTGCCATGCCAACTCCTTGAACCGGGATTTCCGATCGTTTGACCGCTACTGAGTCGATGTTCGGCGTGTTCCAATCTCTTTGAGGCCCCCATGACTAAAATGGCAGAGTTTTTCCTCGATTTTCGGTGGAAGCCAATACTTATCAGGCGAGCGGTTCAACGCTTCTATTGAGGTGGCAAATTCAAAGAAAATAGGTAGCTCCGTAGACAACTCCCAAGGGGTAAAAAGGCAGAGAAAAACTGCTCTGGAAGAAAGGGTAGTTGGACGGAACCTTTACCAACTCAGAAGGCACTTGAATCTGTCGCAAGACCAACTTTCACAGCGGGCAGGAATCTCCTCAGCTTCTCTCAGCAATTTGGAGCGAGGCGTTAATTCACCTTCTCTTGAAACTCTGGTACGCCTTGCAGCCGCATTGAACCTTTCGCCATCTCGACTAGTCGCCTTGCTAATTGATGGCCAACAAACCAATAAGATGTACAATTCAATCGGCGTAGAGGATGCGTTTAATTCGCTCGTAAAGGCCTTCGAAACGCTTGAGCCGGACGAAAAAGGGCGCCTCACCTCATTCCTATTTGAGTTAGCCGCAAGATTAGGCGGGGTTCAAAGGCAGCCTTGGAAGCGCTCATAGTTAGGGAATATTACTGACGGTCCATGTAAGGTTTGGCCATCATTCGTACGCCAACGGCATCCAGGTATACGGTTGGCAGCCGGAGCTTTCAGTAACCGTCGGGAAGTTTTGTTCGATTGCCGAAGATGTTGTATTCTTGGCGGGAGGGGAGCATGACCATCAGGCAGTCAGTACCTCTTCCGCCTTTAATTCCTGGTTTCCATCTGGCCGGGTCAACTCCAAGGGGAATATTCAGGTCGGAAATGACGTTTGGATTGGCCATGGAGCCATTATTCTTTCCGGTGTCCATCTGGCCGATGGTGTTGTGGTAGGAGCCGGAGCGGTTGTCACGAAATCCGTTCCGCCCTATGCCATTGTGGTTGGAAATCCAGCCCGGATCATCAAGCACCGGTTTGACGACGAAACGATCCGTCGACTGCTCGAGAGCCAGTGGTGGGATTGGAAAGAGGAAACCCTCCGCAAGAACGCCCATCTGATTCGCGACGTCCATCAATTCTTAAAGGTCGGAGAACATCCGCCTTCTCGCCCAACCGATCAGCATTCGATTCCATGACACGTGTTAGCATCATCACTACGGTCAACCACAATGTTGGCGACGACTTTGTGCGGGAGGGCATTTTGTACCTTCTGGCCAAGCAGTTCGGCAAAATCCAACCCAAACTGATCCACAAGCACCTTCCCATCACCACTCGCCCGGAATTCTTCTGGTTCCGGCGCTACCAACTCGACAAATGGCTGGATCAATACCATGTCAACGGGGCGCTCAAGGTCACCGGGCGCATCGACCGGATGCTTCCGGTTCTTCCTTGGTCCGACCGCGTCAAGGCTTGTGACATGCTGGTACAGTCCGGTGCTCCTGTGTACTGGACGCATCCGGATGGTGACTGCCAAAACAATGAATGGTGGAGGCCGTTGATCGAACGGCGGTGGGTGGGATCGGGGCGGGGACGTCCGTTCTACAACCTGGCCGGAGGCACATGCCAGCGGTGGGGAAGTGATGGTTCGGAATTTGAGAGCAAGCCGGAGACTCTCGAATACATCCGGCGCTTTTATGACCTGACGACGGCGACAAGCGTCCGCGACCAATTGAGTGTCAAGGTAGTGGCTCTGGCGGGGCGGAAGGTGGAGGCGATTCCCTGCAGTTCCATCTTTGCCGTAGATCGCCTCGGCATCGCTCCGGAGAAGGGGGAATACGTGGTGGTGAACTACATGAAGGGCGGTGGGCATTGGGACCTTGGTCAGGCGATTGATGGCAAAAAATGGGACGAGACCTTCGTGAAATTTGTCGACGACCTGTCGCAGCGGATGCGGGTGGTGGTGGCCTGCCACGATCAGAAGGAAGTCAACGGCATCAAGTGGCTGTTCAAAAAGGCGGAAATCTTCTTCTCCCACGACTACATCGATTACCTAAAGTTTTATGCCTCCGCACGATTTGGGATCATGAACCGGGTGCACGGGGCATTTGCAATCGCGAGTCTGGGCAAACCGGCTGTGGTGATTGGCACCGACAGTCGGGCGGAAATGACCAGCATGATTGGGCTGCGCTCAACGTTTGTCAGCAATGCGACCCGGGAATGGCTCGACTTGCAGGTGGAACTGCTGGAAAAGGAGGTCGACGGTTTCCCTGCAGAGATGGCCCGCCGCAAAGCCGAGGCGGAAAGGAATTACCTGCGATTGTTGAGCACGAAACCAAATTCGTAAGTCCACCCGGCTTCATGAAGGTCAACGCGCCTGCAAAGTGGCTATTATACCGTTGGCTGGCCCGGCGTCGCCGGTCAACCGGTCAACCGTACCGCCAGGTAGGCATCTATAAGGCGGATCGGCTGGGCGATTTTGTGCTGGCGCTTGGGGCCATCCGGAGGATCGTCGACCGGGAGGGAGCTGAAAATTGTCTGCTCATTCTGGCCCCGTATGCCCGGGAGTTGGCGCAAAGGGAATTCCCCGGTGTTGAACAGGCGATCGTGGAGCCCTGGCATTCGAGCCTTGGTGCGTTGCAGCGTTATCGAAGGGAACATGCCCGGGATCCCTTGTTCACGAGAGGGGTCGACCGGCTGGTGTGCCTTCGCCATAACCGGCTGTTCCAGGAAAACGTTGTGTGTGGTTCCATTCCGGCAAACAAAAGCTGGGGGGCTGCCTCAGGCGAGCCGTCCCGCGAACCGGGGCAATGGCTGGCCTCCCTGCCTTTTGATCATCTCTACCGCGTTTTTCCGGAGTCTCCGGATGAAACCCGCGACCTGGCACGCCATCGGGCCGTCGTCGGTGGGTTCCTTTCTGTGAATTCGGAGCAGGTGGATGTCATTCCCCGGATGGAGTGGCACGGAAGACCCGAGGAGGCCTATGTCGCAGTCTCCCCATTTGGCAGCGCCGCCATCCGGGATTTTCCACCGGGTTTACTCGCAGCAGCAGGACGTCGCTTGTGGAGGGAGCGTCGGCTTCCCCTCCGGTTGCTGGCTCCTACCGCCGACGTACCCCGATATCAAACTTTGGCAAACCGCCTGGTGGAGGATGGCGTCCCCGGGGTTGGAGTACGGGTCTGCGGCTCCCTGGATGAATTGATAGACGCGGTGGCGGCCAGTCAACTGGTGTTGTCGGTGGAGACAGCGACGGCACACTTGGCTGGAGCGCTGGATCAGCCTCTGGTGGCCCTTTTGGGTGGCGGACATTTCGGTTGGTTTGCACCCTGGCAGCGGTCCTTTCGGCAGCAATGGATTATGAATCGGGTTCCCTGTTTTGGATGCAATTGGTTGTGCGTCCAACCAGAGCCGATATGTTTGACCCAGATTGACGGACAGGAGTTGGAACGGGCTTTAGACCAGGCGGCCAAATGAATTTACAAAATCAACGGGAAAAGCGATGAGCCTCTTTATTTACGCGTGCGGGCTGTTGCTTCCATGGGCCTCTGTCATCATGGGATTCCAATACAATTACGTCATGATTGCCGCCGCTGTTGGAGTGCTCGTAGAAATTTCCCGGCGGGGCAAGTTGGTCCGGCTGGCGGATTGCTGGCCTGCAATCGCCGGTACGGCTGGCTGGATTATCTGCAACATTTTCTGGGGGTGGTCGTCGGAAGAGCATATCCTCAACAACAAACGGGCTTTTCTTGCCTGTGGCTACGGCATCCCAGCAGGTTACCTCCTGCAGCTATCCAGCCGCAAGGGACGTGAGGCAACGGTCCTGTTGGCTTATGTTTGCTTTTGCCTTGGACTGGCCGTCATGGCCATCAAGGTGATTCAATTCGGAAACGTCGAAATTGAAATCCAACAGGTGGGTGGAATGACCACCCGAAATATGACCAGCACCCAGGTGGTCAGTTACTTCCGCTTCTTTGCGTTAGGGAACTTGATGATGAGCAGCGTTATATTTACCATCCCGGGGATGGTGCTGCCGGTTCTGTCCATCATGCGGGTGCGCTGGTATATTCTGCTCCTGGCGTTCGCCGCCGCTGGGGTGGGAATGGTGGTTGCCGCACGGATGTTGACCCGCACCGGTGTGGCAGGGGCTGGTGTGGCTATAATGGTCATGTTCGTCTTTGTTGCCCTGAAAAAAGGGGGGCGCCTATCGGGAATCGGTCGCTGGCTGTTCCCGTTGATCGCTCTGATGGGGATGACAGCAGCACTCGCTGTGATGTGGGACATCCCGGAGTTTCAGACCTTGCTCGACCGATTTAGGTCCGCAGGAGAAGATGGCCGCCAACAGTTGTGGGCGGAGGCCTGGGATAGTATTTCGAGACGTCCGTGGGGCGGAGGAATGGGCCTCATGGGTGAAATTCCATGGGCTCACAATATTATCTTGGACTATGCCCTCTATAACGGAGCGGCCGGTACCCTGAGCATGGGGGTGGTTTACCTCATGGGAGGTTGGAGATTTATTCGCCTGGCATTGGATTCCAAGGCGATGGACAGTGCTCTCGTGGTCACTTTGGCCACCGGGTTTCTGTCCAGTGTCCTGATTGGTATGATTTCCCCTCCGGACTACGGAACCATCATCTACTGCTATGTGTTTCTCGGCTTTTCCACCGCCTGGCTTCATGAAAAACAAGAAGAGGGAGTCATCCACAAAGTGGTCAAAAGCAACACGACTCGTCCATGGAGTGCCGTCTCGCCAGGCTTGGGAAGTCCCGTCAAGAGCTGAGGCACCGGACATTTCGAAACCTTCGGTCGAGAGGTGGAGTCCATGGGATCCTTGGACGCACCTCGCTCTTACCTTTTTATGCTGATCAGCGTTGTCACTCCGGTCTTGAACGGTGCCCGGACGATTGCAAGGACCCTCGATTCGATCGCCGCCCAGAAGGGTGAATTTGAGCACATCGTCATGGATGCGGGCAGCAAGGACGCCACCGAATCGATCGTTCAAACCTACCTGGGGCGCTATCCGGTCCAGTGGCATCAGAAGAAGGATCGCAGTCTATACGAGGGGGTTTGGAATGGAATGCAGCATGCCCGCGGGGATGTTCTCTGCTACATCAACGCTGATGACCAGTACCTGCCCTGGACCCTCGCGACGGTCCGCGCCGTGTTCGAGCGTAACCCCGATGTCGAATGGATCACCGGGGTTCCGGGATTACTGAACGAATCGACGGGCGTCGGGAAGTTGACTCCGGTCATTCCCATTTTTCCCCGGAGTTGGATTCGCCGGGGCTGGTATTCCCCTGGGGGCATGGGAGGGCTCCAGCAGGAGTCCATGTTTTGGCGGCGGTCGCTGTGGGAGCGGTCAAATCCATCGGAAATCCTGTTGAAATATCGGCTGGCAGCCGACTTCAATCTCTGGCGGCGATTTGCCGAACACGCGGAGTTGAGGACTGTGAACTCGCTTCTGGCGTCGTTCACCGTTTCGGACGGCCAGCTCTCCTGGAAGCAGCGGGACGAATACCTCCGCGAATGCGGGCTCCGACCCGACCAAAACCGGCGTCGGACCTGGATGCGGCTGGCTTCGCGAATGGCTTGCATCGCAGGACAGTTCCGGGTCCTGCAAGTTCCCTGGGACGACAACCGCTAAGTATCCCTTCGGGACGGAGGACCGTCCAATCCGTCCAACGTTTTGGGTCCTGACCGGGGGCATGCCGCCACCGTTCGTGGACCGTTCTTCAATGTCATGAGACCCGAATCCACCATCTACGTTGCAGGCCACCGCGGACTCGCGGGAAGTGCCATCGTCCGCGAACTTCATCGGCAGGGATTCAACCGCATTATCATGCGGACCCGTGCAGAAACAGACCTGCTTGATTCCCGGGCGGTCCAGGAACTCTTTGCGGCGGAACAACCTGAATACGTGTTCATCGCCGCGGCAAAGGTCGGAGGCATCAAGGCCAACAACACCCAGCCGGCCACATTCCTCTGGGAGAACCTGCAAATCCAGAACAACCTGATTCACACCTCCTGGAAGAGTGGCGTGAAGAAGCTCCTGTTCATGGGAAGTTCCTGCATCTATCCCCGGCTGGCACCCCAGCCGATTCCCGAGGACGCCCTCCTCACCGGGCCACTGGAACCGACCAACGAGGCCTACGCCATCGCCAAGATTGCCGGCATCAAGCTTTGCCAGGGACTCCGCCGCCAGCACGGATGCGACTTCATCAGCGCGATGCCGACGAATCTGTACGGTCCGGGGGACAATTATGACCTGGAATCGTCCCACGTACTGCCCGCGTTGATCCACCGGTTCCATCTTGCCAAGGAGAGAGGCGACAAAGCGGTGACCTGCTGGGGAACGGGAAGCCCCCTGCGGGAATTTCTTTACAGCGACGACCTGGCCCGCGCCCTGGTCTTTCTGATGCAAAACTATAGTGGGGAATCACATGTCAATGTGGGTTCGGCGACAGAAATCACCATCCGCCATCTTTCTGAAGCGGTTGCAAAGGCAGTGGGATTCGAGGGCGAAATCCAATGGGATTCCACCAAGCCGGACGGCACGCCGCGAAAGCTCATGGACAGCAGTCGGCTCTTTGGCATGGGTTGGCGTCCCACAATCCAGCTTTCCGAGGGACTGCCGCTGGCATACGCTGACTTTATTAAAAAACATAAGTCGTAAGGATTCATTTTAGAATACATAAACTATGAAGAAAGCATTGGTTACCGGTGTCACCGGGCAGGACGGGTCCTATCTTGCCGAACTTCTCCTGGAAAAGGGCTACGAGGTGCACGGAATCATCCGGCGGGCCTCCACCTTCAACACCGGGCGCATCGATCCCATTCGTCGGTCGAGCATCTATGGGAATCCCAACGGGGAGGGAAATCGATTCCAGCTTCACTATGGTGATTTATCCGATGCCAGCGGCCTCGCCCGTCTGATGGGTCGGATACAGCCGGATGAGGTCTACAATCTCGCGGCTCAGAGCCATGTCCGGGTGAGCTTCGACGTCCCCGAATACACCACCGACATCACCGCCACCGGCACGGTGCGCCTCCTGGAGGCGATTCGCGAGGTGGGGATTAAGCCCCGCTTCTATCAGGCCTCCTCGAGCGAGATGTACGGGTTGGTGCAGGAGGTGCCGCAAAAGGAGACCACGCCGTTTTATCCGCGCAGCCCGTATGGATGCGCCAAGGTGTACTCCTACTGGGTGACGGTGAACTATCGCGAGTCCTACGGAATCCACGCGAGCAACGGCATTCTCTTCAACCACGAGTCGCCCCGCCGTGGTGAAACCTTCGTCACCCGGAAGATCACCCGTGCGGCGGCGAACATCAAGGTGGGGCTTCAAAAGAAGCTGTTTCTGGGAAACCTGGATTCCCGCCGCGACTGGGGATACGCCAAGGAGTATGTCGAGGCCATGTGGTTGATGCTCCAGCAACCCGAACCCGATGATTATGTGGTCGCGACCAATGAAACCCACACCATTCGCGAATGCCTGGAAGTTGCCTTTGCCCGTGTGGACCTTGACTGGCAGAAATTCGTGGAGATCGATCCCCGATATTTCCGCCCCGCGGAAGTGGATCTCCTGATCGGTGATTACTCCAAGGCCAAACGGAAGCTCGGATGGGAACCGAAGACCAAGTTCAAGGAATTGATCGAACTGATGGTGGACGCCGACCTGAAGCTGATCTCCGATCAACTGGCCGGTAAAGTTGAATTCCACGCCTAAAGTCCCCGTATCGCGGCAGGGCGGTTGCCTCTGAACGGTGCACCGCCCGCTTCGAGGCCGATTCATTTAGGACCTTCCCCGTCAATTCCCGATCCTCCCATCCGGCCAACCATGGCGAATCTCTCCACCTCGATGGGTCCGACTCCGTTGATCCTGCTCAACGCAATCAAACTCGACGAGGGGCGTTACCATTCACTGGGCGGCAATTATCACCATGTTCAATATCTGGCCGAGGCGCTTGCCCAGCGGCCGGAAATCCGACTGAAGGTCCTGTGCGACGAGTACACGGAGGGACCGCTCTCCAACCACCTTCCCCGGGAACTGTTGGTCAAGGTGCTGCTGAAAAGGGGCGGGGTCATTGCGGCGGACAGAGCGGTCGTCAGGGCCGTGCGCGACCTGCGTCCCGATCTCTACCATCGTCCGACCGGACAGCTCCCGTTTTTCAAGCTTGGGGTTCCCGCCGTGGCAACCATCGCCGACCTCAATTACCTGCATCTTCCCACTTCCCCACTCAAGCGCCTGTACAAAAAGTTGAGCTACCGGCATACCGTCAAGGTGGCGGATTGGATCACCTGTGTGAGCAGGTACACGCGCCGGGAGGTGATCAAATATCTCCGGGCCGACCCGGAGCGCACCACGGTCATCTATCATGGGGCCAATCAATTGCCCGCCAAGGGAGCCCAGCTCAATCCCGCATGGGGAGAGCGCTTTTGGGTGACCTTCGGCCATCAATCGCACAAGAATGCGGAAGCGGCTGTTCTGGCGCTGGATCGACGCCCTGACGATGAATCGTTGGTGGTGGTGGGTGAAAGCACCCATATCGATGAAGTCGTCCGCCCGCTGGCGGCACGCTATGGGGTGTTGTTCCGAACGCATTTTGTCGGACGTGTGGATGCCGCCACTCTGAGGGCCATTTACGAGCGGGCGCTGGGGCTCCTTTTCCTGTCCAGGTTCGAAGGGTTCGGTTTGCCAGTCGTGGAGGCGATGAGCCTCGGTTGTCCGGTGATCTCCTCCGACGCCTGCTCGCTTCCCGAGATCGTATCCAACGGTGGAATGGTCTATTCCCCGGACGATGTGATTAGCGTGGCCAAAGGGATGGAACGGCTCGTGACCCAAAGCTGGTATCGGGAAAACCTGATCCAGGCCGGTCGTGAGCAGGCCGCCACATTCAGTTGGTCTCGAGCGGCGGATGAAACCGTCAAAGTTTACCAGCGGGTTCTGAATCCCTCCGGATCCGACTCGAAATAGGGAACGGTGCAGTCGCTCCTCATTCCCCAGTCACCTCTGATTCCAGCTGGAGCCACCGTAGGGATCATCCCTCGTCCTCCCCATTTTTGTGCAAACGGTCCCCACTTCCCCCTTTGCGTTAAGTCGGCTGCTGCTGCGCTTCCGCCGGGTCACCAGTGGCGGGGGATATATTCCCGAGGTCGACGGCGTGCGTTGCGTGGCGATATTGATGGTGATTGCCCAGCATCTCCATGAACGGGTCCTGCGCCGCTTTTCGGGGAACCACGAGGAGGTGGAGGCCAGCTGGGGCCATCAATTGTTGAGCCAGGGCGGCATGGGCGTCCTCATCTTCTTCGCCCTGAGTGGTTTCATTCTGTACCAGTTGCTCTCCCGGCCCTTGCTCCAGGGCCAGAGCTTGAACTGGAAGGCCTATTTCTGGCGCCGGGTCACCCGGCTCGAGCCCCCGTATATCGTCATCACCACGGGCATCCTCCTGTTTGTCATCTTCTCTGGCTACCAGTCGGGAGGGAAGCTTCTTGGAAAGGGTGGACAACCGGTGCTGGCCAGCTTCGCCGCCACGATCACCTATACCCACACCTTGATTTTTGGACGGCCTCCCAGTTTCAATCCGCCCGGTTGGTCCCTCGAAACCGAGGTTCAGTTTTACCTGCTGGCCCCTCTGCTCGCTCTGGCTCTGCTCCGGTTGCCCCGCCCTTGGTGGCGCTTTGGGGCGACGGTGGCCATCATTGCCGCCTGGCCAATGGTGGTCCATTCACTGACCAACGGGAATTTCCAGCAACGCTTTCCGACCACCATCTTGACCTTCCTGCCGGACTTCCTGGCCGGAGTTCTCGTGTGTGAATGGATGCGCGCCACCTCCCCGTTTCCCCGCTGGTTGTCGGTCGCCGCCGATCTCCTGGCACTGGTGTCCCTGGCCAAGCTGACCCATTTGCTGCATTTTCGACTTCACTTGTGGCCTGGTCTGGAGGAACCCCTTCTTCTGACGCTGATCTTGCTCGCTGCATTTCGCGGCTATTTCATCAAGTCCCTCCTTTCCCGACCGGCGGTCGCGACACTCGGCGGCATGTGCTACACCATTTACCTCGTCCATGTTCCCGTCCTCGAACTGGTCGCCTCAGGTACGGTCCGTCTTTTTCCCCGGCTGAACTATTGGAGTCTGCTCGGTGTGGAGGCCCTCATCGGGGTCCCGATGGTGATGGCCGTGTCCGCCGTGGCCTTTCTTTTGGTCGAACAACCGTGCATGCGGAAGAATTGGCCCTCCGAACTGAGGGACGCCATCCGCCGTCGGCTCAGTGCGGAAAAGGCCCCCGCTTGACCGGCCACCCACGCTGACCGAAAATCCGGCACAGTTCACCATGAAATTCCTGGGGGTGGACAACTCAATCCGGGGTGGATTGCGGTTGAACGTGGCTTGGGGATCGGTTGGGGCTTGCGGCTCCTGACCCTGGCCTCACTGTGGCTGACGGTATTCGGTCGAAACCTCTATTGGATCATGGGGACCTGGTATCTCCCCAAGCTCCTCTCCGCCTGGATTTGCCATGCCTACGACCGCCGGAAACCCCGTCCGTTCCTATTGAGTTGCCTGTTGCTGGCAGGACTGTTCACAGCCAGTATCGCCAACGTGGCCATCAAGGGCACCATGGGGTACGAGTACCTCAGCACCATCACCCTATCGCAAATGTCGATCGTCGTCTAATACGCGGCCAAATGGAATTGGACTCTTCTTGCTCAGGGCATGGCTCTCGGTGCCAGCGGTGTCGGGGCGGTGGCTGGGTTCGCTGGAGCCTTGTTCATTCACTTGAGCCAATTGGCCGCCGCCGCGCACGGCTCCTGCGATGCCGCTCTGGGTCGCCTGCGGCAATTGGTCACTGCCCGGGCCATCGGGGATGTCCAAGCCGTGCGCCTGGAATACGGGGGCAATGCTTCCGGCGAAGTTTTCGTCATTATTTTCAACTACCTCTGCCCTCTCACGTCTTCGCCCCTTGGCGCGGGCCACTCTCTTCTCTGTCCTGGCCCCTATCTCCTGATATTGCCTTGGGCGAGCCCACTCCATGATCCATACCCATTTGAATGATGTGCTATGGCATTTGCCGACGATGTTTTTGGGCGGGGCTCTTTTGTTCTCGTGGATTGGGTTGCGTTATGATCTGAACGAGACCTTTACCCGGATTTTCCCCAAGCTTTCAGACCCTGGAACCTCCCATGGCTAACCTCCTCCATTCCTTCGCTCCCCCCGATCGAACCGCCCTTTTGGGTTATACTGGCTTCGTCGGTTCGAACCTGGCGGCACAATTCGGATGCCAGGCCAATTTCAATTCCCGCAACATTCAAGAAATGGCTGGACGCGAGTTTGACTGCGTCCTGTGCGCGGCGGTGTCAGCCGTCAAGTGGCAAGCCAATCGGGACCCCGAAGGGGACTGGCGCGGTATTCAGCCACTGCTGGACGCCCTCAGCCAGGTGAAAGCGAAACGGTTTGTCCTGATCTCCACGGTGGATGTGTACCCGGAACCGGTCGGTGTCGATGAAGACCTCGACCCCTCACCGCTCGCCAACCACGCCTACGGCACCCACCGACTGAAGGTGGAGAAATTTGTTTCAGAGCGGTTTGCCGACAGCCACATCGTCCGCCTGCCCGGGCTATTCGGTCCTGGACTCAAAAAAAACGTGCTTTTTGACCTCCTCAACAACCGGGAATTGGCGGTCATTAACCCGGCCAGCGCTTTTCAGTATTACGACCTTGCCCGGCTTTCGGATGACCTGGCCCAGGTCATCCGTCACGGAATTCGCTTGCTGAATGTGGCGACTGAACCGGTCTCCACTGAAACCATTATCCGTCGCTTTTTCCCCACGCGGATCGTGGGCGAGAAGGCTGGTGCGCGGGGCTTCTATGATTTTCGGTCTTGTCATGCGGGCCTTTGGGGCGGCGTGAATGGCTACTTGTATTCCGCTACGACCGTGCTGGACGATCTTGGCAGGTACCTCGCCACCCAACCTCAGTACGCGGCCCCGCCCGTTGCCCAATGAACCTTTGTGTCTCGAATATCGCCTGGTCGCCGGCGCAGGATGAGGCCGCTCTTGATCAACTGGCCTCTCTCGGGGTGAAATATATTGAGCTGGCACCCACCCGCTGGTGGCCGGACTTGTCGCGGGTGACCGATGATCAAATCTCATCGGTTCAAACCCAATGGAGTCGGTCGGGTCTCCGTGCGGTCGCCTTTCAAGCGGTCCTTTTCGGCCAACCGCAATTGTCCATCTTCCAGGATTCCACCCGCGCCGCCTGCCTCGAGTATCTCAAAGCCGTGACCGACCTGGCGGCGCGGATGGGAGTGACCGCCATCGTGTTTGGTTCTCCCAAGAACCGTCTCCGAGGTTCCCGAACTTCCGGTGAGGTCCTGCCCGAAGCGGTGGCCTTCTTCCAGACCCTGGGACAGCATGCTGCCGAGAGAAACGTCCGCTTCTGCTTTGAGCCCAATCCAGCGGAATACGGGGCGGATTTCGGGTGCACCCTTTTGGAATCGACAGACTTGGTCGACGCCGTGAATTCTCCCGGTATTTGGTTGAACGTTGACGCCGGCGCCATCCGCATCAACCAGGAAGACCCGACGGTGGTCATCTCCCGCGCCTCCGGGCGTATCGGACATTTTCATATCAGTGAACCATTCCTGGGTGACTTCACAGAACCCAAGGGGGATCACCACAGCCTCGCTAAAATGTTGCAACAGGTCGGTTATGACGGGATCATCTCGATCGAAATGAAGGCCCAGCCCACCGGAATGGCGGCGGTGGTGGAGGCGGTGCGATATGCCCGCTCAGTTTATCTATGCTAAAACAGTCACATTACGATTACCTGGTGGTGGGAGGTGGTTTTTTTGGGGCCGTGCTGGCCTCTGAATTATCGTCCGCAGGACACCGGGTGGTGTTGTGCGAAAAGGAGGCCGACTTGATGCAGAGGGCCTCGTATGTCAATCAAGCCCGCGTCCACAACGGTTACCACTATCCCCGTAGCCTGCTGACCGCCATTCGATCCCGGGTCAATTTCCCCCGGTTTACCCACGAGTTTGCCCCTGCCATTGTTTCGGACTTTCGAAAGTTGTACGCTGTTCCATTTCAATTTTCAAAGGTCACAGCCCGCCAGTTCCATCGGTTCATGGAGCGAATCGGTGCACCCATTGAAGCGGCTTCTGACGAAGATGCTGCACTTTTTGACCGGTCCCTGGTGGAACAGGTCTTCAGCTGTGTCGAATTTGCCTTTGATTCGGTGGCCCTCAAGGGAATCGTCCGGGGGCGAATGGAACGAGCGGGCACCGAGCTGGCCCTTCAGACGCGGGTCAGGGCGGTCCGGTCAGCGACCGACGGCATTGAGGTCGATTATCTCGCCCCGGGCGGAGAGGGGCGGGTGACAGCCCGCGAGGTCCTGAACTGCACCTACTCACAGATCAATCGCATCCTCGGGGACTCCGGTCTGCCGCTCATCCGGCTCAAGCATGAATTGACCGAAATGGCCCTCATCGAACCGCCCGAAGAGCTTCGCCACATCGGCGTGACCGTGATGTGTGGCCCCTTCTTTTCATGTATGCCCTTCCCGCCGCGGGGGCTGCACACCCTCAGCCATGTCCGCTACACGCCTCATGTCTCGTGGGAAGACTCCGCTGGATCGCACATCGATGCTCATGCCTGGTTCGATAGTGCTCCAAAGAAAAGTCGCTACGCCCACATGGTTCGCGCATCCGCCCGCTATCTTCCCTGCCTGGCTCGGGGCATTCAGAAAGACTCGCTGTGGGAAGTGAAGACGGTGCTGCCGCAAAGCGAGGGTGACGACAGTCGGCCCATTCTCTTTCGCCGTGATCAGGGTTTGCCCGGATTGACCTGCATCATGGGCGGGAAAATTGACAATATTTATGATGCCCTGGTTGAATTTCAAAAGGAATGCGTAACGCCATGAGCCAGCCTAGGATGGATGCTTTTGTTTCCGTGGTCGCCCCGATGCGGAATGAGATGGATCATGCTGCGGCGTTCGTTCGTGAGATCCACGATGTGCTTGCCGCCACCTATGCCAATTACGAGGTGATTGTGGTGGATGACGGCTCGACGGACGGGACCGGATCGACGCTCACCGCTCTGCTCAAGGATTTGGATGGACTCCGGCTCCTCCGGTTGTCCCGCTCCTTCGGGCGCGAGGCGGCCATCCTTGCCGGACTTGACTCATCGATCGGCGACTACGTGGTGGTCATGCTCCCGGAATCCGATCCGGTCGCATTGGTCCCGGAGATGGTGGAGCGGTGCCGTCGCGGCTCCGGTGTCGTCGTTGGTGTGGAACGTCAGCCTCCCGAACGTTCTGCCTTGGCCCGGATGGCGTCAGCCTTTTTCCACTGGTACTGCCGTCGGCATCTGGGCCTGAACCTGCATCCCGGTAGCCGGTTTTTCCGGGTCTTCAGCCGTTCCGCGCTCAACGCCATCCTTCAAATCAAAGACCGGATACGCAACCTGCGACATTTGAGCGGTATGGTCGGCTTTGATGCCGATCCGTTTACCTACGATCCATCATGGCGGCACGGCCAGCCCCCGCGTCGGCGACTGATGGAGGACGTCAGCGAGGGGGTGAATGTCATCCTGGCCAACAGCCGCCATCCATTGCGGGTCGTCACCGCCCTTGGACTTGCGGCCAGCCTGCTCAATCTGGCCTACATCGCCTACATTCTGGTGGTCTACCTGTCGAAGCCCAATGTGGCTCCCGGATGGACCACGCTCTCCCTCCAGCAGGGGTTGATGTTTTTCCTGGTGTTTGTCATCCTGACTGTCCTGTCGGAATATGTCGGACTGGTCCTATGGGAAACCCGGGAACGTCCGGCCTATTTCGTTGCGCGTGAGGATCAGAGCAACCTTAGCCTCAAAGTGGCCGAACGCCGCAATGTGGTCACCGAATCTCATTGAGGAATTTCTTTCCAGAGACTCCCCATTCCCCTGTGGCCGACCTCCCTCCCTCCCCATCCTGGCAATATCCGGCGTTTGACGTCGTTGAGTTCTTTCCAAGAAAGACCCGTTATTGCGTTTGCGTCTTCGTCTTGAATGAGGGCGAGCGCATCCAGAGGCAACTGGCCGCCATGAAGCCCTACGCCGCCTTCGGTGACATCCTGGTGGCCGATGGCGGCAGCCGGGACGGCTCGTTGGAACCGGGCTTTGTGCGTGAGCAAGGGGTCCGTGCCATCCTTACAAAGACCGGCCCCGGAAAGTTGAGTGCGCAAATGCGCATGGCCATGGCGTTTGCCATGAAGGAGGGTTACGAAGGGGTCGTGGTCATCGACGGAAACAATAAGGACGGAGTCGAGGCCATCCCCTCCTTTTTTGAGGCGCTCAACCAGGGAATTGACCATGTTCAGGGCTCCCGGTATGTCAAGGGTGGGAGGGCCATCAACACCCCGTTTGCGAGGCACTGGGGAGTACTGATTCTACACGCTCCGGTGATCAGTCTCGCGGCGGGACGGCGCTACACCGACACCACCAATGGTTTTCGCGCCTACAGTCGGCGCTTTCTGCTCGACCCTCGGGTCCGTCCATTCCGGGACGTCTTTGTCGGCTACGAGCTCCACTATTACCTGGCCATCCGCGCCGCTCGGCTCAAATTCAAAGTGAAGGAAATACCCGTCAGCCGCGCCTACCCAAAGAGTGGCAAGACACCGACCAAGATTTCAGGATGGCGGGGGAATCTCATGGTTCTCCGAACGCTCAGGGATGCGGCCCTCGGGAAGTACAATCCAACGGACGACCATCCTTCCTCCCCATGAATCGTTTGCAGGGCATTGATGGTCCGGACTCGGCAAAATCCTGGTGGGGTGAGGCATTCCGTTTCACCGTCGTCAGCGGTGGCGGGGTGGCTGTTGATTTGGGCCTGAATTGGATGGCCCATTCCGCCTTAGGCCTAAACCTTTATTTGAGCACAGCCTTGGGCTTCGCCACGGCCGGGGTGTTCAACTACGCTCTTCACCGGACCTGGACCTTCCAGGGCGGTGCTTCGGGGCGGGTGGGTCAGCAGGGTCTGGGCTATGCCCTAGCCTGTGTCGTCACTCTTCTGGTCCGGTATGCGGTGATCGCCGCTCTACACCAATTGCCGTTGCCGGACACGGTTCGGGATGGATTCCTTACCCTGTTGATCGCGGTGGGTGCCTCGTTTGCGGTCAACTTTCTGGTGTGCCGAAATTGGGTCTTCCGTGGTCGGGGCTAGGTGAACCGTCGAAGCGTGAACTGACCCGCCGTCCTAGTGTCGGGGTGATCAGCCCCGGACTCATACCCATCCCCCAATGGCCAGACCTTCCCATTCGATACCGCACCGCATCGTGGTGATCAGCCAGTTGTTTTATCCGGAAATGGTCAGCACCGGCCAGACCCTGACCGAACTGATCGAGGCGCTGGCACGCCGCGGGCTCGACATCACCGTGATTGCGTCGCAGCCCACGGTGATTCCCGGCAGCCCCAAGGTGGCCCGCCGGATGGAACACGCCGGCATCACCATCCTGCGCACCTGGTCAACCCGGCTGCCCAAGAAGAGCACGGTCGGAAAGCTGCTCAACCTGCTGACGTTTTTCCTGTCCGCCATCTGGGAGGTCCTCTGGCATCATCGTGATGCCCATTTGCTCCTCCAGAGCAATCCCCCCTTCCTGCCCATTCTGGGGGGATTCTTCCATCTCCTCCGAGGCCAGACGTTTGGGGTGATGCTGGCAGACATCATGCCCGAACAGGCCGAACTGCTGAATTTCATCCCGCCCAACGGCTGGATCGCACGCCTTTGGCGACGCTTCAATCAGTTCTGGTTTGAACGGGCCAGTTATGTGGTGGTGTTTGGGGAGGACATGCGGACTGGTGCGCTGGCCAATTGCAATCAGTTGGGGCGGCCCAACGAAGCGATCGCCTGTGAGCGCATCGTCATCATCCCCCTGTGGGCCGATCTGAATTCCGTCCAACCCATCGAAAAATCCGAGTCATCCGAAGCCCGACGCCTCGGAGTGGTGAACTCCTTCGTCATTCAGTACTCGGGCAATCATGGCCGGTTTCATGACCTCGAAACCTTGATCGGCCTGGTCGATGTTTTTTCCCCGGCCGACAACGTCGTGTTTCAGTTCATTGGCGATGGGCAGAAAAAGCGGATGGTTCAGGAGATTCACGACGCCGGCAGCAAACCCCATCTCTACTCCTCTTTCTATGTGCCCCGGGAATTGTTGCCCCATTCCCTGGGCATGGCCGACCTCGGTGTCGTGGCTCAATTGCCCGGTCAGGAACGGGTGTGCTACCCATCGAAGATGCTCGGACTCCTCGCTGCCGGTCGCCCCATCCTGGCGGTGTGCCCGCCGGATTGCGAACTGGCCCGTTTTGTTCAAGATCATGAGATTGGCTTTGTGGTGCCGAACAACGATTTGGTGACCGGTCGAAAGGTCATCCTCGAGGCGCGGAAATACCCTCAGCGTTTGAGGAATATGGAGGCCAATGCACGACGCCTGGCCAAGGCCATGAATCTGGAACAAACGGCGGACACCTACCTCCGATTGATCCGACGCTACATCCAACCGCAGGTTGAAGTGACCCGTTGAGTTTTTTGTCACTGTGGTCTTTCGTCCTCCCGGAACTGGGGATACGCTGCCCGGCTTTAATAGTGAATTGACACGATGAACATCATTGTCATTGGAGGCGGAGTGGTCGGTATGGGCACAGCCCTTCAGTTGAAGCGTCTGGACCCCCGATTGCAAATCCGCCTGTTGGAAAAAGAGGACCGCGTGGGTGCCCACCAAAGCACGCACAACAGTGGTGTCCTCCACGCCGGGTTGTACTACAAGCCCGGCTCGCTCAAGGCGCGACTGGCGGTGGACGGAATCCGTCAGATGGTCGCCTTTTGCCAGGAACACGACATCTCCCATGACGTCTGCGGCAAGGTGGTCGTGGCCTGTGACGAGACCGAACTGGGTCGCCTGAAGACGCTTCAGGACCGCGGAACCCAAAACGGCCTCAAGGGTCTGAAGTGGCTCGGACCGGAGGAACTTCGGGAAATCGAACCCAATGTGGCCGGCATCGCCGGGGTGCGGGTGCCGGAGGAAGGAATCGTCGATTACCAGGCGGTGAGCGATGCCATGCATCGCGAATTGACCCGATTGGGAGCACAGGTCCAAACCGGGGCCAAAGTCACCGGCATCCGGCCCGAGGGCACCGGTTGGCACGTCGAAAGCGCGGCGGGGGACTGGGACGCCGATTTCATTGTCAACTGCGCCGGACTGTACTGCGACCGCATCGCCGAACTCGCCGGGGTCCCTCGTACCACCCGCATCGTTCCGTTCCGCGGGGAGTATTATCAGTTGAAGCCGTCCGCCCAACGCCTCGTTCGACATCTCATCTATCCGGTCCCTGACCCGGTGTTTCCCTTCCTCGGGGTGCACTTCACCCGCCTCATTCATGGGGGCATCGAAGCCGGTCCCAACGCGGTTCTCGCCTTCGCCCGCGAAGGCTACACCAAGTGGCGGGTCAACCTGGTGGACCTCGCCGATGCTCTGACCTTCCCGGGCCTCTGGCAGTTCATGCGTCAGCACCAGGGCATGGTCTGGCACGAAATCACCCGCTCCTTCAGCCGCCGTCTTTTTTGTGCCGCGCTTCAACGCCTCGTGCCGAACCTTCAGGAAAGTGATCTCGAGACCGGCGGTGCCGGTGTCCGGGCTCAAGCCATGCTGGCGGATGGAACCCTGGTTCAGGACTTCAGCTTTGCCGAAGGCCGCAATGCCCTGCACGTGCTCAATGCTCCCAGCCCGGCGGCGACCGCCTCGCTGGCGATTGGCGAGTACGTCGCCCGAAAATGCCTCGACATGCAGGGACGCAAATGCGATCAAGTACTTCCGGTGGTCTGACCCCTTCAGACGGACGCCGGAATCCCCCGGCTCCCACCGTGGTTGTCCACGCCCCTTTTCCGTCATGCGATTGATCCAACACTAGAAGACTGACATGAATATTCTTATTACCGGCGGTGCCGGCTACATCGGCTCCGTTCTCGTTCCCACCCTCCTCCAGCAGGGGCACCACGTGCATGTGCTGGACAACTTCCTGTTCCGCCAGGTCTCGCTCGCCGACGCCTGCCAGTACCCCGGGTTCAACATCACCCGGGGCGATGCCCGCGATCCCCAGGTCCTCAAGCCGTTGCTCGCCAAGGCCGATCTGATTATCCCGCTGGCCGCGCTCGTCGGCATGCCCATCTGCAACCGCGACCGCGTGGCTGCGCAAACCACCAACGAGGATGCCGTCAAGCTCATCACCGAGCTCGCCTCTCCCCAGCAGCGCATCATCATTCCCACCACCAACAGCGGGTACGGTGTCGGTGAAAAGGGCAAATTCTGCACCGAAGATTCACCGCTGAACCCGATTTCGATCTATGGCGTGACCAAGATGAACGCCGAAAAATTCGTCCTCGATCGCGGCAACAGCCTGAGCTTCCGCCTCGCCACCGTGTTCGGCATGGCCCCCCGGATGCGCCTCGACCTCCTGGTCAATGACTTCGTCTATCGCGCCGTGCATGACCGCGCGGTGGTGATTTTCGAGGGACACTTCAAGCGCAACTACATCCACATCCGCGACGTGGTGAAGGCCTTCACCCACGCGATGGCCAATTTCGAAACCATGCAGGGCAAGCCCTACAACGTCGGACTCGAAGAGGCCAACCTCTCCAAGCTCGAACTGTGCGCCGTCATCGCCAAGCACATCCCCAGCTTCGTTTACCTCGAGGCCCCCATCGGCGAAGACCCCGACAAGCGCGACTATGTGGTTTCCAATCAGCGCATTCTCTCCACCGGGTATACCACCGAATGGAACCTGGACCGCGGTATTCAAGAGCTGATCAAGGGCTACACCATCATCCGCAATTCGGTGTACTCCAACGTCTAAGGTCTGACTCATGCAGGCGCTTCCCCTTCCCGGCTTGACCGCAGTGATCCTGGCCGGGGGCTTTGGCACACGGGTCCGGCATCTCCTGCCGGGCATCCCCAAGCCGATGGCCCCTGTCCTCGGACGCCCGTTTCTCGACTGGGTCCTGGACTTCCTCCGACGGGAAGGGGTCGCCTCTGCCGTTCTCTCCACCGGCCACCTCGCCGAGGTGATCGCCGCCCATTACACCACGGGGTTTGCCGGCAGCACTCGCGTGCAATGCGTCCGCGAAGAGACCCCGCTGGGCACAGCCGGCGGGTTCCTTCACGCCGCCCTCTCCGCCACCGACTCTGCAGAGACCAAGGCCTGGCTCGTGCTCAATGGAGATTCCCTCACCGTGACCCACCTCCGGCCGCTGCTCGACCTCGTCGATGATCCGTCCGTCGATGGCGCACTGCTCGCCGTCGACCTCCCTGACGCCTCGCGCTTCGGCACGCTGGAGGTGGACGGCGACGGCTGGTTGCGTCGATTCCGCGAAAAACAGCCGGGAGCCGGGTTGATCAACGCCGGTGTTTACCTGCTCAAGGCCCCACTGCTGCACCGCGCCCCCAAGGAACGTCCGCTGAGCTTCGAGACGGAACTCTTTCCCCGCCTGATCGAGTCCGGCGCCCGCCTGCGTGTCATCCCGTGCGACGCTGCCTTCCTCGACATAGGAACCCCCGAGACCCTGCAACAGGCCGAGGAATTTGTCCGGGCCAGTGCGGCCTGGTTCTGAGTTTCATTTCCCTGTCATCCCCCCAAGTTCGAACCCAAACTGAATCCTCCCTCATGGTCATTGCCCGTGTTCCCTTCCGCGTCAGCTTCTTTGGTGGTGGCACCGATTACCCTTCGTGGTATCGCCGCTTCGGTGGTGCCGTCTTGTCGACGACCATCAACAAATATTGCTACCTCTCGGTCCGAAAGTTGCCGCCCTTTTTTGATCACTCGATCCGGATTGCCTACTCCCAGGTCGAGCACTGCACCGACATCAATCAAATCCGCCATCCGGCCTTCCGCGAAATCCTCCGCTATCACGGGGTGAAAAACGGTGTCGAGGCCCACTACGACTCCGACCTCCCCGCACGCAGCGGCATGGGCTCCAGCTCCGCCTTCGCGGTCGGTTTGCTCCACGCGATGTATGCCTTCCGCGGGAAAATGGTGTCGCACGGCGAACTGGCCACCCAGGCAATTTATATCGAACGCGAAGTTCTCGGGGAATCGGTCGGCAGCCAGGACCAGGCGGCCGTGGCCCACGGCGGCCTCAACCACATCCAGTTCGAGACCGATGAGTCCATCGTCGTCAATCCGATGATTCTCGGGCGCGATATCATCCGTGAACTCAACAGCCACCTGATGCTGTACTTCACCGGAACCGTCCGCATCGCCTCGGAGATCGCTAAAACATACTCCGCAGACCTCGGCGAAAAGGAACGAAACATGCGCCTGCTGGGCGAGCTCGTCCCCGCCGCCATCAGCGCCCTCCAATGCCATGAACTGGAGGAATTCGGAAAACTTCTCCACGAAGGCTGGCGCTTGAAGCGCAGCCTCGCAGCAGCGATCTCCACCAGCGGCATCGATGAGATTTATGAGGCCGCCGTCTCAGCGGGGGCTCTCGGTGGCAAAATTCTCGGAGCGGGCGGCGGCGGTTTTATGCTCCTCTTCGTCCCTCCCGCCAAACAAGCCGCTGTGCGCGAGCGCCTGAACAACCTGCTCCTCGTTCCTTTTGAATTTGAAAGTGCCGGCAGCCAGATTATCTACTACGACCCGGAAAATGCCGGGCTGGATGTCGGCACCGACCCGAAACCCTGATTCTGAGTCCCCGAATCCCTGAGTCCTCAACACCTTTCATCAACAATCACAATGGACATTACTCATAAACGAATTCTCGTCACCGGTTCTGGTGGATTCCTTGGAAGCCACCTCGTCGAAAAATTGCTCGCCCACGGCTGCACCGACCTCCATCTGCCCCGCGCCTCCCAGGTCGACCTGACCAAGGAGGACCAGGTGGATAAGCTGTTCAACACCGTCCGCCCCCAGGTCGTTCTTCACCTGGCCGGTCTCGTCGGTGGCATTGGTGCCAACAAGGCCTTCCCGGCCCAGTTTTTCTACAACAACCTGCTGATGGGTGTGTTCACCCTGCATTACGCCCAGAAATACGGGGCCGAACTCGCCGTCTCCACCGGTGCCGGTTGCGGATATCCCGAGCACGCTCCCTTGCCGCTCAAGGAAACCGAATTTTGGAACGGCCTGCCCCAGAAGGAAAGCGCTCCCTACTCCCTCGCCAAGCGCATGCTGATGGTTCAATCGTGGGCCTATTGGGATGAACACAAGTTCAATTCCAGCGTGGTCGTGCCCGGCAACATCTACGGCCCTTACGACAACTACGACCTCGAAGGCGCACACGTCGTTCCCGCCATGGTCCGCAAGTTCGTCGAGGCGGCTGAGACCAACGTGGAATCCGTCGAAGTGTGGGGCAGCGGCAAGCCGACCCGCGATTTCATCTACGCCGGCGACGTCGCTGAAGGCATCATCCTGGCTGCGGAAAAGGTCACTGCACCGACCGTTATCAACCTTTCGTCCGGTTCCGAAACCAGCGTTCGCGACCTCATCGACACCCTGGTCGAGGTCACCGGCTTCAAGGGCGAACTGAAGTGGAACACCTCACGTCCGGACGGCCAGAGCCGCCGCGTGTTTGATGTCTCCCGCGCCAAGAGCGAGCTCGGATGGACCGCCCGCACCTCCCTCCGCGAGGGGCTGATCAAGACGGTCGAATGGTATCGCGCCAACCAAAAGACGGCCCGCAACACCATGGCGTACCCGACCCACGGCTAAGCCACGTCACCTTTCTCAAAAAGGCCCCCGGAGCAATCCGCGGGGCCTTTTTTGTTTCCCATGCCAGACAGGAGATGTTTATCCGCAGATGGACGCAGATTTTCGCAGATGATTAAGAAGACATTTCGCTTCCTGGGAGCCCGGGCGTCTCGCCTGGTGACTGAAGTCATTCCTTCCAAACAACAGCTTTTCTTCCCACCAATCGATGCGTGTGCCACCTATTGAATGAAAGCCACATCGGTAGGGCGAGCCTCCCGGCGAGCCGCGGCGGTTCGAATCACGGCAGTTCCGCACGGTCACAGCCAATAGGCCGTCCGCAGGACTAGTGGATGTGGAGCGGAGACATGAAAGACAACCGACCGGGGGCTAGGTGGGGCATCATCTCCAATCCGCCCACCTCCACCTTGAGAGCCCGCGTATCGGATTTCACAAAAAGTCGTGAAAGTCCGGCCCAGCCCCGGGGCGGTTCGTAGGTGACCAGATTGGCGTCGTCGATGGCAGCCAGAGTCAGGGCTCGCTCCACGGCCGTATCAAAATTGCCGAGCTCGTCCACCATACCGAGATTCAGGGCTTCGCGTCCGGATAGTATTCTGCCATCGGCGAAATCGGTCCAATTGGCGGTCAGTTCGCGACCTTCGGTATTGTCTTCCTCCTTGTTATGCTGGGCCGCGGCACCGCGGCCTTCGGTGATGACGGTCTTGAACCGGGTAAAGCTCTCGTTGATCATGTTGTGGAGGATTTCTTTTTCCTCGGGCAGTTCGTCCTCGGGCCGTTTGTCCGGGCTGAGCATGTCTTTGAGCTTGCCGCTCTTCACCACGCTGGGTCGAACGCCCAGTTTGTCCATCAAGCCCCGGTAGTTGTAGGTGTGAAAGATGACACCGATGCTGCCGGTGATGGTCATTTCGTTGGCCACGATCCAACGCGAAGCGGCGCTGATGTAGTAGCCACCGGATGCTGCCAGCGATCCCATGCTGGTGATGACCGGGATGTCATTGGTCTCCTGAAATTGGCGGATCGAGCGATAGATTTCGTCGCTGGCAAGAACCTCACCGCCCGGCGAATCAATCTTAAGAATCACGGCCTTTACCTGATCATCGGCCGCCCGGTCCAGCTGGTGGCGGATCAGTTCCACCAGGCTGTATTCTTCGCCCCGCGAGGTTTCGCCGGAGATTTCCCCGTTGATGTCGAGCACGGCGATCTTGTTGGTGGACTCATGGTCCTCAATCACGACTTCCTCGAGCTCGGCTTGTCCGCGTCCGGGATGGGCCTTGTGGCCGTTCCAATGGCTGACCTTGCTTCCAACAAGGGTCAGATTGAGGATGACGCTGACCGCCAGCAGCAAGAAAAGCGATACTGCGGCGAAGATCCAAATTCCGGAGACGCCTCGCCGAACTGGCGGATAGGGAGCCGGAGGGGGGGGCGGCGCGAAGGGAGGCGGTGCAGCCGGGAGGACGGGGGGCGGAAGCTGGGGAGGCACGCCTTCATTCATAGTGTGTCGGAGGCTAACCGCAGTGATGCCGGTGGCAAGTGCGGCGGACGCCCGTTCGTCAAATACGATTGCCCGACCGGGGCCTCCTACCTATCATCTCGATCGTACCGAATGAAAAACCTCCTTTCCCTGGCTTGGGGCACGGCCATTGCCGCAGCTTTGTTGACCGGTTGCTCGACATCCACATCCACTGGTTCCGCCCACGACCATGCAGCTGTGGCCGCCGCGCCAGCAGACGCCGAGGGTTTCACCCCGATTTTTGACGGGACCTGGACCAATTGGCGGGTGAGCGAACGCCCGGATTCCTGGAACATTGTCGACAGTGCTTTTCGGGCCAACGGCGACCGCAGCCATTTGTACTATTATGGTCCGCTCGCTCCGTTCAAAGATTTCGAGCTCAAGGTCGATGTAAAAACCGTTCCCGGCTCGAACGGAGGCATTTACATCCATACCAAGTACCAGGATGAAGGTTGGCCGTGGGGTGGATACGAGATTCAGGTGAACAACACCCACACCGACTGGCGAAAGACGGGCAGTGTGTACGCCGTGCAGGACGTCAAGGAGCAGTTCGCCAAGGACAACCAGTGGTGGACCCAGCACATCGTGGTGAAGGGCAATAACATCAAGGTCTACATTGATGGCAAGTTGGTGAACGATTTCACCGAGGAACCCGGTCGGGTGGCAGGCAAGGACTTCGAGCGCAAGCTCAACAGCGGAACCATCGCCCTCCAGGCGCATGACCCCAAGAGTGTCGTCCTTTACAAGAATATCCGGGTCAAGAAGCTCTGATTTCAGAAGGATCGCTCCGATATCTCGAAATAGTAGATTGCGCCCGTGAGCCTGAAGGCTTCACGGGCGTTTTTCTTTGGGTCTGGTGGCTCCCACTTGCTATCCGGGGATGAAATCAGGGATTTGCGCGAGGACTTCCGGTCGCAAGTTCCTCTGAAGGAGGGATATGCAACGGAGGGGCATCCCGCCACTGCTGTACCAGTCTCCCATTTCTGTTTGGACCACCGTGGCTGGGTTTCCAGCCTCCGGCCTTCGTCCAAGACGTCGGGTCATTTGACACTCCGGCTTTCATCCGCAGATTGAGTTTAACCAACAGCTACCGTCACGACCCTGTCGTGATGGGCTGTCGGATGGACACACATGAACAAGAAAACATTTCGTTGGGCGGGCGCTTTCGCGCTGGCCCTGACCGTAGCCGTTCAGGCTCAAACCCCTGATTTCCTGGTGAATGCCTTTGATTCAGCAGACGAAGTTACCAGTTGGACCAAATGGTGGGGTGCCGCCCCCCAGTCCTATGATTGGGACTCATCGGTGGACGCCAACAATTCGGCCGCCTCCGGTTCGCTCAAGGTTTCCGTCGACTTCGACATCAACGCTTACAATGGCGACAATCAATTCTCGACCTCCCACTACTTCGGGACCTCGATCGATGGCACCCAGTACACCAACCTGGTCTTCGACATTCGTTTCGACACCAATTCCCCGTCGCGGGTCCAAGCTCAGGATTATGGGTATTTCGAGTACGGGTTGATTCCGTCCGACTACTCCCAGCTCTATCTGGGACATTTGACCGTTCCCGTCGGCTTTGGCGGGTGGACCCACGTGACGGCAGCCATTGATCCGGCTATTACCAAGGCGACCAACATCATTGGTGTGACCATCAAAGAGTGGGCCGGTGACGCCGGGGGCGACAGCAAACTGACCGGCCAGACCGTTCTGTGGCTCGACAACGTCAAACTTCAAGGGAACACCAATACCGCCCCAGCACCGGCACCGACGGTCGCCATCAAGGTTCCCCATCCGGGCCTGACCATCACCGCCAGCAATCCCGGGGATCAATATCAGCGGCAGAACATTGTGACGGCCAATGCCTCCTCCTGGGTCGGGGCCACGGGTCCGGTGACGTACTCGTTGACGTTGAGCGGATTCCCGGACACGAATCACACCGGCTTCCAGGCCCAAATTTTCCTGATCCCGGCGGCCAGCCTCCCCGGCGAAACGGCTCCGGATTACAACGAACCGAACCTCATCTTCCTTCAGATCAGTGGCAATGCGGATGGAAGTGCTTATGCCAGCCTGCATTACAAGACCAACCAGCCCAGTGGCAACGCCATGGTTTACAACGACAATCCGGCCAACGGACCTGTGGGCAGCCTGGGGGGAGTCGGAAGCGCTTCACCATTGGGCACCTGGAGTCTGACCTTCAACAACAACACCGACATCACTTTGACTGCTCCGGGAGGCAACACGGCGAACTTCAGCCTCGGTGCCGACGCGGCTGCCTTGTTTGCCGATCCGTTGTACGCCTACTTCGGCGGTCAACCCAATAGCCTGGCCAATATCGGTCAATCGATCATCGTCAGCCGCGTCCAGATTACCGGTACGGCCAATCCGTTGGACGACTCCTTCACCGCTGACACACTGGATACCACCAACTGGCAGGTGCGGGCGGCTGATCCGTCTGGATTGATCGTCGTGCCAGCCAGCACCGCCTACCAGGTGACTTGGACCCTTCCCGATTACGGTTACACCCTGCAATCGGCGGTCGGTCTCAAGGGAAGCCCTTGGGTCGATTCGACCAACAGCACCGTCGTCGTCGGAAAGACCAAGAGCTCGTTTGTCCCGAGTTCCAGCCTCCCCGCCGTCAAAGGCGGCTATTTCCGTCTGTTCAAGCCGTAAACCCAAAGCCGCTCCCCGCTCAAAGTGGAGGCGGCGTCCCGCCGCTTTCTGGGTTTTTCCTTGAGGTGGAAGCGGCTTCCAACCGGTTTTTTGGTTTCCCAGGTGAGTAGCTCCCAGCTGCTTTTGGAGTTTGGCCCATCCAACAATCATGGGCCAAACTTCTACCTTTTTAAATTGGACTTAGGCATATTTCTTAGAGACTGTTTCACCATCGGAGAGTGCCACCTGAGGCTGAAATAGACAGGACGCGGGGCATTCCGTCCGAATGCAATAATGAATCCGATGAAAACCTCTCCCGTTGCCTTGTGGCTCCGATGGTGTCTTGTTGCCGTTGGATTGACCTCACGACTGGCTTGGGCCCAGTCCGACCTCGCCGTTTATACCGATCACTTGGTGAATGGGTTCCAGGATTGGAGCTGGGCCACCCGGGCACTCGACAATACGTCGCCGGTGCATTCCGGGTCTAAGAGCATCCGTGTCAATGCCGCGGTCGGTCAGGGTATTTACTTCCATCAAACGGATTTTTCGGCGGCGCTCTACAGCAACGTTGTGTTTTGGGCACACGGCGGACCAAACGGGGGGCAGAAACTGACCCTCGCAGCTGTGGCGGGAGGTCAGACCCTGGCGGGCTACGCCCTGGCACCGTTGACCGCTAATGCCTGGAAGGCTTACACGATTCCGCTTTCGACCCTTCACGCCGCCCAAGCCCCCAACCTCAACGGTTGGATTCTTCAACTACAGGGCGGGGGCGGAAGTGGGGTTTTTTACCTGGATGACTTCAGTCTCACCGCCAGGCCGGCACCGGCTCTGGTCCATGTCACCGTCGATGCAACCCATCCATTGCGAACCGTCGACCGCCGCTGGACCGGGGTCAATGTGGCTGTTTGGGATGGCAATCTGGCTTCCACGGCGACACTGAATCTGGTGAAAGGGTTGGGAACGACGCTGTTCCGTTTCCCGGGTGGATCACTTTCGGACGAATATCATTGGGCCAGCAACCGGTCGCTGAACAATACCTGGCAATGGAATACCTCCTTCCACCAATTTGCGCCCCTCGCCAAGGCCGTGGGAGCGGACGTCATCCTCACCGTCAATTACGGGACTGGCACTCCGGCGGAAGCGGCGGCCTGGGTTCGCGACTCGAACATCACCAACCACTATGGCTTTCGTTATTGGGAGATCGGCAATGAGAACTACGGAAGTTGGGAGACCGACACCAACAACCAACCCCACGAGCCCTACACCTATGCCACCCGGGCCGCACTCTATTATCAACAAATGAAGGCGGCAGACCCGACCATTAAGGTCGGGGTGGTGGTCGTCGACGGTGAAAATAACTACAGCAATGGGTACACCAATCATACCGTCACCAATGTGCGCACGGGCAGGCGGGTCAATGGTTGGACACCCATCGTCCTAACCCGGATCAAGGCACTGGGAATTGTACCGGATTTCCTTGTTTATCATTACTACCCCGAGTACACTGGGCAGGAAAGCGATCCCCTGTTATTGCAGACATCGACATGGTGGGCGTCGGCTGCGGCGGACATTCGCCAACAAATCAAAGATTATTACGGAGCTGGAGGCGACGCCATTGAGCTGCTGGCAACCGAGAACAACAGCAACGCCGGTTCGCAAGGCCGTCAATCGACCAGCCTCGTTAATGGCCTCTACCTGGCCGACAGCCTGGGCCAGCTCACGAAAACCGAGTTTAATTCCTTTGTCTGGTGGGACCTTCGCAACGGGGCGGATACCACCGGTTCCTTTGATCCGACCCTTTACGGATGGCGCACGGTTGGAGATTTGGGCCTGCTCGATGCCACGACCAATGCGTATCCCACTTTCTATGCATTTAAGTTGATGCACCAGTTTCTCAGCAAGGGTGGGATGGTGCTTTCAGCCACCACGGATGATCTCGGCCTTTCGACCTATGCCCTCAAGGATGGAAACGGAGGGCTTCAACTGCTGGCCATCAACAAGAACCCAAAACTGACCACCTCGGCGTCGATCTCCATCACCGGCTTTACCCCGCTGACCAACGCCATAGTGACCAGTTATGGGATTCCCCAGGATGACGCGGCTCGCACACATTCCGGTTCGCTGGATTTGGCCACCAATTCCGTGTCCAACATCAGCACCGTATTTGCCTATAATTTCCCACCGTACTCTCTGACCCTGCTGTCCCTGAATGCACAGGCACCGCTCTTGCGGCTTCAGACGACACCGCCGTCGGGTTCTCCCCTGACCTTTGAATTGCGGGGGCAACCGGGGGCGTCCGTGGAATTACAGCAATCGTCGGACCTCATCCATTGGCATCCGGTGGTGACCAACCACCTGTCATTTCCCGAAGGAGTCCTGCTGGAATCGGTGGGCGGTACGGTGCGGAATGGCTACTGGCGCGGAATTTATCGACCGGAATTGAACTAGACCGCTGTTGACGTGGGCGGAAATCCGCCATGTTGAGCCATGCCAGCGCAGCAGCGCCCTCCTCGTCCCGTGGATGCCCGCATCCGCAAAGGGCGTCTGCCCCGCTCTTTCAAGGAATTGACGCCCAGTAATCATTTCAATCCGCGGAGTTTTTTTCGTGAAATGGTCTGGGGGACCCTCTTTGAGCCTCAAAAGGGCTCCACCAAAATTCCTGCCTTTCCGCGCCTGCATGCGCCGGAGTTGGCGCTCACCTGGATCGGCCACGCCTCGTTCCTGCTGCAGTTCTCCAGCCTCAACGCCATCATCGATCCCAATTTCGCCAACTGGCTGTTTTTCCTGAAGCGCTTGAAGCGTCCAGGTCTTCGCGTGAGGGACCTGCCGCCCATCGATCTGGTGCTCCTCACCCACGCCCATTTTGACCACTTCCACAAGCCGAGCCTCCGCCGACTGCCTTCGCCGCGGATCGCAGTGATGCCCTGGGGATGTGGTTCCCTGGCCCGCCGCCTGGGCTTCGAACGGGTGGTGGAGCTCCAGTGGTGGGAAACATTTGGGCACGACGACTGGAAGGTCACCCTCGTGCCCGCCCAACATTGGGGTGCCCGGACACTCCGAGACGCCCACCGCGGCTGGGGGGGATTCATCATCGAATGCCAGGGGCGGTGTGTTTACCACGCCGGGGATTCCGCCTACTTCGACGGCTTTGCTGAAATTGGCCGACGCTGCAACCCTGAGCTGGCGCTATTACCCATCGGTGCCTATTATCCCGATACATTTCGGCACGTGCACATGGGGCCCGATGACGCCGTTCGGGCCTTTCGCGATCTGGGTTCGCGCTGGCTTATCCCAATGCACTTTGGCAGCTTCAAGCTGAGCTTTGAGTCCATGGAAGAACCCGAACGTTGGCTGCGTGAATTGGCGGAGGCACAACGGTTGACGCCCCAACTGCGGGTCATGGAAGAGGGTGTGCCGGAACGGTTCTAACCCTTGATGCCTACAAATCGTCCACTAGTTTACTAGCAACATTACTGCTATGCCCATTTACGAATTTCACTGCGATGACTGCGGTCAGGAGAACGAAATCCTGGTGCGCTCCCGCCAATGGGAGGGTACTCCGTGTCCCGCCTGCGGTTCGACCCGTCTAACCAAGATTCTCTCGACCTTCGCCGCTTCCGTTGCCGGTGGCAGCTCCGGTGGGGCCGGCCCAACCTGCTCCGGAGTCCCCAGGTCCTGCGGAATGTGCGGCACCGGCAAGCCCCACTCCCACTGAATCAAGAGCACACTTCCATCCATCAATTCTAAATACAAAGGGAAAGGTCATTTATCATTCCAGATCATTGACACAATGATAACCATAATTGAGTTAGATAAGACAGCGTTCTCTGCCGATGTTATTTGCCTCGGCGAACAATTCTCAAAGATTGTTCAATGTATAAATCAAATAGTACCATCGCTTAGATGGTATTGCGGAGACGTTGAATCCGTGTCTAATGTAGAACAATGGAAAACCGGAAAGCTGCTACAACGCATCGGGAGTGCGGCAGAAATATTGCGGCTTGCAGAACCGATAGTCCAATTTATGTCGGGTGTTTTCCTTGGAGTTGATTGCGTCGTTCAGCACCTTGATTCCCCGCTTCATATTGAGACTGAAGACCTCACGGTCATCCCGTTAGATAACCGATTCGTTCAAATTAATTGCTTCGATACGTCAATGTTTTGGATCGCGACGAATGATCCAGTAGTTCTGGCCGTGTTACAGTGCTTCCGAACGTCCGGCAAGTTCATGGCTGGTTAAGCGACCGGTTTCTTGTAAATACAGAGGGACAGGTCATTTGCAATTATGATCACAGCACGCCGCCATGTCTCTTTGTTCCGCTTGCGGGCTGCGTTTTCTTCTTGGCTTGCGTTTTTGCTTTGTGGGTGTGCGGCTCTATTTGGAGAGAAGCGCTCCCTGGTGGCGACCGTCCAAGCGCAATCAGCATCTCCTGTCCGCTTCAATGCAACCTTTTTGATATCAACGCGTTACATCGATTTCGACGGCCTGTGGGACCCATCGGAGAATCAACGGTTGCGAATCTCTGTTGTTAATCGAGGAGGCTCGGCTTTCGAGATGAAAAGTCCGGATGGAAGGTTCGTTCTCGTCACACCGAACATCCCAGTGGAACTTTATAGCGCCGAATTTCCCGGTGGGACCAACTCGCTGCGCCTGCCGGTCTCTGGAGTTCAAAGTCGAACTCCTTGTGAGTTTGAGATCAAGGCTTCAAATCCGACGCAGTTTCGAAGGGCAATCAGCGTTTATGTGCTCAGTTCGTCCGCCCCAATGTAGAACACGAATGAGCCGCCAGTCGCCTCGCACAAATGGCCCCTGCGCCGGTGCCATGTATGACTCCGTATCCTGATCAAATCGCCGCTACATCATCACGGTTGATATTCATAAAGCTGCTATTTGGGGCTAAAGCGGCCAAAATTCCATCGTTTTTGGCCTAATTTGCAACCCCCACCGGCTCCAACCTCAAGTCCCTCAACCCAAAGATGGTTGAGCTGCTCAAGAACCTAAAACGCCTGGCCCCATCCTTGCGCTTGGGCCCAAACCGTTGGCGATGGTCTTCAAAGACCTGATTCACCCATCCCCGACTCCCTATCACCGTTCCATCGGTGAAGTACCGCACCCGACACCGCACATAATCTCCCCATCCCAGCTTCCCCTTCTGGGCAAACACTTGCCGAACCTTCTCCGGTGATATCCCCGCTCGAATGGCGGGTCCATCGGGTCCTTCGACTCCCTCGGTCATCCCCTCCCCAAACACCCACAATCGATACCGAGCCATCGACTCGGTCAGATTGCTGTCTTCCCGATCTCCGGGGTCAATAATTCCCCGAATCCCCTCCTTGGCTACCCGCAAACCCGCTACCGCCGCTGCATACCCGCTCCAGCGATATTCCTTCGGGTCTTCAGCCAATCGGGCTCGAATCGGATTGAGGTCAATATAGGCCGCCACCCGGGCCAGGGAATCCCGTGAACCCTCCACCAGCACGCTCTTGAAGCGTTCCTCCCATAGGGTGCCCTTGCGCCGATGCCAACGGTTAAACCACTGGGTGAACCGTTGGTTGAGCTGCTTGATGTTGGCACTCACATCCCACATCTGAGCGTACAATCCGTTCCGCCATTGCTGCCGTTGTTCCTCCGGCCTGTTCACCATCAGCTTGCGCTGACTCTCAGCGCTATCCTCCCCTTGAACCACCGCATAAAGCCGCAACAGCTCCTCATCCCCAGGGAGAGCCTCCGGACGCTGAGACACTTCCACCAGGATGTGGAAGTGATTGGACATGATGCAGTAGGTGAGCACCCGGACTCCACAGAACCCGGCGTACGCCTGCATCCAATGGACAAACTGCTCCTTCTCATTGGGGCCAAAGGCCATCCGCCGCTCCACCACCCGCGAGATGCAATGGTAGTACGCTGGTCCCACACACGAATCCAACTTCAAGCGGGCCTGTCGCATGCAAGGAAAGTACCCGAGGGACGGAAATATGTCAAACAAAAGACCTGTCCCTTTGTATTTTATTCCGAGCCCCGATCAACTTATAGGTCGCTAGCTTACTTATAACCTTTGGCTTCCAGCTCCGCCTTCTTGCTGATGGCCATCGGGTTGCTGTACCAGTTCCATCTAACCGATTGATCGAAAAGGGCCTTGGCTTCGTTGGTTCTTCCGCGGGTCAGGAGATTCCAGGCCACATGATTGGCGACCTCCACATGATTGGTGCCCAAGGCCAACGCCCGATCGAAATCACGGGCAGCACCGTTGGTATCCCCAAGCCATTGGCGGGTCCGAGCGAGCGCCAAAATCGCCTCCGGGTCCCGTGGATTGAGGCGAACACTTTGCTCCAGCCAATGAATGGCCTCCATTCCATTCGTTTGCCATCCCCGGTCACCTTTGAAGCTGAGTCGACGGTAATTCTCTCCCAATTCCAGGGCTGTTCTCTGATTTCCGGGGGCAAGTACGGCGGCAGCACGTAATCGTTGTAGAAGGTTTTCATCCACCTGATTTGCTTCGGCGGCCTCATTCAGCAGCCACGCCTCCCGTGCATTGCCGACAACGCGAGGCGCGAGCCACACGAGGCAGGCGAAACCGCCAATGGTCACCAGCACTCGACCGATACCTCGAACGGAAACCCAGTACCTGTCGGTGGCGAATCGGAGATGGGACGCCAAAACTCCTCCCAAAAGGCAAGCCAGGAGGCTGATGGCCGGAATTTGAAGGTCGAAATCAACCAGACAGTGAACCGCGAGTCCTCCCAGCCCGGCTGCGGTCCCAAAGAACAAGGCAGATCGATTGCTTAGGCGCTGCCCCAAGTCATTGACACCGCGTTCCACATATTTGGCCGTGCGAATCAGTCCCCCGACGTAGAAGAGGATAGCCACACCGAGAAGCACCTCTCCCACCAGTCCATAATCCACCAGGACTTCCAAGTACTCGTTGTGAGTGAACCCTGGGTGAGCCTGGATTTGCCAAGGACGGTACGCGGCAAATTCCACATCGAAATGGAGCGGGCCGACTCCGGTAACGGGGCGGTCCCGCCACATGGCCAACGCCGGACGCCACAACCAAATCCGGGATGAACCGGCATCTACCGTACCCTCACCCGTGATCCCGGTAACTCGCGCCTTGGCTTTCTCCACCGAACTGACATAGCCAAAAGCCGCCAGACCAAAAACCAATGCTGCAATGGCGGCCGGCCAGCGCAGTTCGGTTCGTCGGACGACAATATAGCTGGCGAGCAGTGACAGACCGACTGCGGAAGCAAACCACCCGCCACGGGACATGGTCACAGCGACCCCGACCATCATGACCAGTGCCGCATAGGCGTGAAGGACTTTCACCACGGCGGCTTCCTTCCCAAGAAATACGACGCCCCAAGAAATTGGGATCAACACGCAGAGAAACCCTGCCAGGTGGTTGGGATTGACGAAGGTTCCGCCGGCCCTCTTGGAATAGCCTGCGGGTTGCTGAAGCCAGAGAACCGAATCCGATTCCCGCAGCAATTGAAGCACCGCGTAACCGGCTATCAGACAGCCTACGGCTACGAGGATGTGGACCAACCATCGCACCGACTCGTTGCGCTGGAGGTTTTGGAGGGCCAGGAAAAAGGTAACGACCCCGATCACCACCTGCACTAGTGCCCGCTCTGCGACGTAGGGTGATGTCACGTTTTGGGAGCGCCAGGCGGCATAGCCCATAAACGCCAACAATGGCCAAATCACCGGATGCAGCATCAACCGGGGAGTTGGTTGAACCCAAAGTCGACCAATCCATAGGATCAGGGCAAACGGAACGGCCAGTCCAATTTCCGGATTGCGCACTCCACCAAACAGCACGGCACTGGACACGATGGCTGCTACAAGCGGCACTCCGATGATTCTCTCCAAATACTGGTCCAATTGATCCCGGTTCAACATGAAGCAAGTGCTGGAGCATACCGATCCAGGAAAGGCTGAGAAAGGTCGAAGTTTTTGAACATAATTCACTCGCCAATGCTTCGCGGTCGGAGGAAAACATGGCTTTTGGGCACTCCATGAACGAACTCATCGTCCTCCTCGACTTCGGAAGCCAGTACACCCAGGTGATTGCCCGCCGGGTACGTGAAGCCCATGTGTACTCGACCATCCTTCCCTTTAATACTCCTGCTGACGAGATAGCCAAGCTCCAGCCGAAGGGACTCATACTGTCGGGTGGACCTTCCAGCGTTTACGCCGAAAAGGCACCCTTACCGGACCCAGGCATCTTCGCGCTCAATATCCCCGTTTTGGGTATCTGTTACGGGGTCCAATTGCTCGCACATTTTCTGGGGGGGAAGGTGGAACCAGGCCAGAAGCGGGAATATGGGAAAGGGACGCTCACCGTGGCAGACCCGGAGTGCCCCCTTTTTCGGGATTTGCCTGGAGCCTTGCAGGTCTGGAACAGCCACGGGGATAAACTCACGAAAATGCCGGAGGGATTCCGGACCGTGGCCACGACTTCCAACTCCGAGTACGCCGCCATTGAAGATCGATCCCGCCATCTCTACGGCATTCAATTTCACCCCGAAGTGGTTCACACCCCACTGGGCCGCGAATTACTGGCGAATTTTATTCACGGCATCTGCGCTTGTCGGAGTGATTGGACGATGCAGCGGTACCTTGGCCAGGCGACGGAAGAACTGCGGGCTCAAATCGGAAAGGATCAGGTGATCCTTGGGCTCAGCGGCGGAGTGGATTCAAGTGTGGCTGCCGCATTGCTCCACCAGGCCGTAGGCGACCAGTTGACCTGCATCTTCGTCAACAACGGGTTGCTTCGGAGCGGCGAAGCGGAGGCGGTCCAGGAAGTATTTGGACGCCATTTCAAGATGCGCTTGCATTATGAGGACTCCACCGAGCTCTTCATCAAACGACTGGACCGGGTAACCGATCCCGAGAGAAAGCGGAAGATCATCGGACGAACATTCATCGAAGTGTTTACCGCGTGTGCGGAGCAATTCGGAAATGCCCGTTTTTTGGCTCAAGGCACGCTGTATCCGGATGTGATTGAGTCAGTGCCCATAGCGGGAAACCCGGCTTCGATGATCAAATCGCATCACAATGTCGGGGGCTTACCCAAGCGCCTGAAGTTCAAATTGGTCGAACCCCTTCGCCGACTGTTTAAGGATGAGGTCCGGCAGTTGGGGGTTGAGTTGGGCTTGCCCAAGGAAATGGTCCATCGCCAGCCGTTTCCCGGTCCCGGGCTCGCTGTTCGCTGCCTCGGGGCGGTGACGGCTGAAAAACTCCGGGTGCTTCGCGCGGCCGATGCCATTGTGGTTCATGAAATGAAGGCGGCGGATTGGTATTACAAGACCTGGCAAACCTTCGCAGTCCTTCTTCCGGTTCGCAGTGTCGGCGTCATGGGTGACGAACGAACCTATGACTTTACCATCGCCATCCGGGCAGTCGAATCTCAGGATGGAATGACGGCGGATTGGGTGCGACTTCCCTACGATTTGCTCGAACATATCTCGAGCCGGATCACCAACGAGGTGCGCGGAATCAATCGGTGCGTGCTGGACATCACCAGCAAACCACCTGGGACCATTGAATGGGAATAGTCTCCACCTTCGGACCTACCCCAGATTTTGGCACACAGCACGCTTCCTCCGCATATGCTCTTCGCCGCCGCTGAAATAGCACAGACACCGACTCCTTGGATGATCCTGCCATTCGCAGGATTGCTCCTTACCATCGCTCTGGCACCGCTCTTTTTTTCAGGGTGGTGGGGGCGGCATTATCCCAAGGTCGCCATCGGACTGGGGTCGATCACTCTTGCCTACTATCTGTTTGGGCTTCAGGCAGGTCCGCGGGTGTTCGATGCCTTTCACGAGTACGTCAGCTTCATTGCGATGATTGGCGCTCTCTACGTCGTGAGCGGTGGCATCCACATTCAAGTCAAAGGGGAGGCCACCCCCTGGGCCAACCTCGGGTTTCTCGCCATTGGGACGATATTGGCCAATCTTCTGGGAACGACGGGGGCCTCCATGTTGCTCATTCGTCCCTGGATTCGGATGAACAAATACCGGATCACGGCTCATCACATCGTCTTTTTCATTTTCATTGTCTCCAATGTCGCCGGATGCCTGACACCCATCGGGGACCCACCCCTGTTCCTCGGATATATCAAGGGTATTCCGTTCTGGTGGGTGGCGGAACACTGCTGGCCGATGTGGGGCGTCGGCGTCGGAACGCTTTTGGTGATGTTTCTAGTCGTCGATATCCAAAACTATCGCCGGGTTCCCAAACCCGTACGGGACCAGCATTCAGGTCACGGGGAGACCTTCAAAGTCTCCGGACTGCTCAACATCCTTTTCCTTGGGGCAATTCTTGGGGCCATCCTTTTTGCGGGGAACCCACCCTTTCTGCGGGAGGCGATCATGGTCGCGTCTGCAGTCGGTTCCTACTTCCTGACGCCACGGTCCGTCCACGAATCCAACGACTTCAATTTTCACCCTGTGAAAGAGGTGGCCATTCTGTTCATCGGCATCTTTGCGACCATGATGCCGGCGTTGGATTGGCTGGCTGTCAATGCCCGCGAATTAGGGGGTCCATCCCCAACCTTTTTCTATTTCGGCAGTGGAATTCTCAGCAGTGTCCTGGATAATGCCCCCACTTACCTGAGCTTCTTGAGCGCTATTTTTGGTGCCTTTATCGACAACGACACCGTCGCCCAAGTGCAGCATCTCGTCCAGACAGGCGGTTCTGACCTGGCTACTTTTGTCCACGGTGATCACACCGAACAAATCCGTCAGACCTTCGTTGCCCTTCAAAAATACAACGGTGACTTGGTGGCTTCGAAGAAGGTGGGAACTGAAGAGATCGAAATCGCCTATCTTCTGGGAAATGTCGCGTTGAATCGCTACATCCTTTCGATTTCAGTCGGTGCAGTCTTTTTTGGTGCAAATACTTACATCGGAAACGGGCCGAATTTCATGGTCAAGGCCATCGCTGACCAAGCCGGTGTAAAAACACCGTCGTTTCTTGCCTACATCGGGCGCTTCACCTTGCCATTTATGCTGCCCATGTTGCTCCTCGTTTGGGCCGTTTTCTTTCGTTGAGCCCGGTCTTCCCCGGAACTGAAATCTCTTGGCATTCAGGCTGCTCTACAAAAATTTTTTTCCTTTGCCAAAAAATCGTTGAAGGCCGCCGTCACCTGAGCGTCAATCAAAGGGCAGAAAATAGGCTGGGCCACCTCGATCGCAACGATTGAAAGACCGCAGTCCGCTCGGCGCATTCGCGCGGGCAAAGGAGGTTTGTTTGGTTGTTTGGGTTAGGCGGGCACCGTGAGGTGCCCGCTTTTGCTTTGCCCAGGATGGACGCTTGGATGGGTTCTCAAACGACGCTAGCCCGACTTTCGCAACTGGAGTAGATTTTCTTGGTAAGTGGTTGAAAACGAGGCTGGCGACTCAAAAGGTCTGCACCAAGGCTACTATTGAA